>CBERPN010000006.1:0-40560 GCA_965524675.1 uncultured bacterium | reverse complement strand
CCACCAGTTTGACTCAGCTGATGGCCCTATACCAGTAGGGGTCCGCGAAATGAATCATCAGACCCACTAGCATTCCCCATTGTTTACTTCAGTAACATTACTAACACAAACCACTACAGCCACGCCATCTGGGCTTTGAACTGCACCCGAGCGCCCTCTAAGTAGTCAGCTGCCCACGCCATGTGAACTTGGTCAGATGTAGTTAAGCGGATCGACGGGAACGCCGTTCTCGCGGATCTCAAAGTGAAGATGTGGACCAGTGGAGAGCCCCGTGGAACCAATTCCCCCGATCTGCTGACCACCGGTTACCCGCTCGCCAACGCTGACCCTGATCGCTCCATTGGCTTGGTGGCAATACACCGATGTGAGGCCGCCACCGTGTGCGATGATGACGGTGTTGCCACAGCCACCGTTTCGTCCGGCGTGAATAACCTCGCCGTCGGCGGCAGCGTTGATGCGTGCGCCTGTTCCGCCCGACATATCGACCCCGTTGTGCGGGCGGGTATAGCCCAAGATTGGGTGACGGCGCGGGCCGAAACCGGAGCCGATCGCCCCGGCGGTCGGGCGATGCCAACCATTTCTTGGTGGCGGGTTCAACAGAGTTTCTAGGGCAGCCTCTTTTGCTCTAATCAGGTCGCCCAGTTCATCTTCTGCATCGTTGAAGTCTTCGAAGCTGGCCTCCCACTCCTCGAGGCGCCGCTCAACGTCGGCCTGTAGGCGCTCCTGGACCAGTTTACGTTCTTCAAGAATCACTAGTTGGGCGTTGCGATCGAGCTTGATCTGCTTCTCGCGAGCTCGAGCGTCGCGTGCGGCCTCGGTGGTGTCGAGCTGATCGGCTCGCAGTTGACGGAGCTCATCGAAGGCGTCGTCGCGGTCTTGGTTGACTACGTCGAGGTAACTGACCTTGCGAGCCGAATGCGACAGATCCGAAGACTCGAGCCAAACCGGAGTCTCGTCGGCGGTACCAACATATGCGTCGACTGCAAAGCGTTTTGCCTTCGCGGCTGCCGCCTCGATCTCTTGGGCGATCCTGCGTTCACGACGCTCGTTGGACTTTACCTCCCTACGTGCGCTCTTTAGCGAAACCCGCGCAGCCTCAACCGTCGCCTCTTGGGCACCGACGGCTGCGGTGATGTCATCGAGGTGAGCCTTCACCTCCAGGTCCTCGGCCTTGATTAGATCGACCTGAGCGGCAGCAGCCGCCTTTTCTGCGGACGCTTCCTTCTTTGCGATCTTTGCTTGGCTAATTTCGTTCTCGAGATCGTCGACATCTTGAGCAAATGCCATCGAACCCGAGCCCAGCAACACGCAGGCGATTACGATCGCCAACAAGCGAGCCGCGGTGTTCTTTGAGTTGTTCAGGGGCACAATGATGTTCCTGTTGCGGTTGGCAACGCGCGGCTCCACCCGCAGCCATCTAATATACCGTTGATCTGGGCGACTAGGAAAGCATGCTCGAAGACTTTAATTCTCGCAGTTCCAGAAAAGCCGTCGGCAACCGGCCTCGCCAGGCCGCCGATCACGACCCCTCGCCCGGCGCGTCGGTGTTTGATGAGCCCGACGAAGCCACCTCAGACAGAGCAGCAGCGATCGACAACCGTTCGTTTGATGTGCCCGCTCCAGTCGAGCCAGAGACGCCGGTTCCAGAGTTTCAGCCACCCCCGAAGCGGAGACGACGCGGTCGCTGGCTCAGATGGCTCCTGCTCGCAGTTCTGCTGATTCTTATCGCTGGCGCCGCCGAAATGGTTTACCTGTCGCGAACCTTTTCGGGGATCGAGCGGGTCGATACGGAGGGCTCGCTCAGCACTGCTGGCGCAGCCGGAGAGAACTTCTTGATCGTGGGTTCCGACTCGCGAGAAAACTTCGACCCAGATGCTCCCGCCGATGGAAGTGTCGCGAGTGTGGGCGGAGAGCGAACCGACACGATCGTGTTGCTTAGAGTCGAGCCAGACCGCAACCTCATGTTGCCGCTACCGCGCGACCTCTGGGTTCAGATAGCGGGAACCGGTGGCGAGCAACGCATCAACACAGCGATCCAAGGCGGACCAAGCCGACTGATAGATACGATCGAGTCGAGCCTCGGCATCCCGGTGCACCACTATGTCGAGATCGACTTTGCCGGATTCAAAGGACTCGTCGACGCTCTCGGTGGCATCGAAATCAATTTCGAACACGCCGCCTATGACCGCAAATCTGGCCTAGACATTGCGACCCCAGGACCGCAGGTGCTCGATGGGGACGAAGCGCTCTCCTACGTGCGGTCGCGGACCTACACAGAAATTGTCGATGGGGCCGAGCGGGTCGACGGCACCGCTGATCTCGGCCGGATCCAGCGTCAACAAACCTTCCTTCGAGCCACGTTTGCCAAGATCACAGCGGTGAGAAATCCGTTGACACTCAATCGGATCGCCGGGTCGGTGACCGACGATGTTCGAATCGACGACAACCTTAGCTTCGGAGCCGCTGCCGACTTTGCACGCAAACTATCGGCGTCAAGCCCTGAGACTGTCGAGCTTGCGGTGGCCAACGCCAAACGAGGCTCAGCCGCCGTGCTGGTTCTGGCTGACGGCGCGCAACAAGCGCTCGATCGCTTCCGCTAACCCATCGGAGTAGCTGCTGCTAACGCTCCGGAGGTGGCGTTCCGTTCTCGGCCTTCCATAGCGAAGCGAGTAGCGGATACGGGTTTACCCAAGCATCGCCGCCTTCTGGAGCCCATTGAAAGTGCAGGTGGGTTGTACCGCGAGCGTTACCGCTATCGCCTACAAAACCGACCAGATCTCCGGCAGCCACGAGATCTCCGGCCTGCTGCGGACCCAGCTCTTCGAGGTGGGTGTAGTAGTAGCGAGCCCCCGAATCACCGAGAAGATAAACCGAGAGACCGCCCAGTCGGCTATTGGATTGTCGTTGAATCTGACCCGACTCGACGGCAAGAAGCTCAGCCCCACGCGGCGCGAGAATATCGGTGCCCTTATGGCGCCGCCCGCCTGAACGGCCAAACCCCCAACTATCGATGAACTCACTAACTTCGCCGACAGGAAACACCGCCATCACAAGGCCAAACTCGGCGCCACCACTAACCAGGGCGGTAAGACGTGCAATTTCAGCCGCCGTGTGTGCCGCGTGCGTCATAGCCGAAAGGACAACCTCGTTGGCAGCGCCACGATCGAGATCGCCGCGATCGGCTGCCGCGAGCGCACGCTGAGCCACGCGGCCATATTCGGCCATCTCAGACCGCAGCGTTGATACCTCGCGCCGAATACTGGCGATCGACTGTGTGGGAGGACTAGCCCCGACCTCGCCAGCGATACGGCCGTCCAACGGCTGAGCTACCGCTGGAGCAACCGAGAAAGAAAGAATTGAAGTTGTGAGCATTAACGCCGCCACGACGCTCACGAGATGTACTCGTGATTTTGACATAAGCTCCCAATGTTACAGAACCATGACAGATTCGGCAATATCCACGGGGGCGTCATTGGTCACATTGTTTCCCGCATGCGAGATCCGCCCGCAGGGCGGGCTCGACTCGCTCTGCTGAACGCAAGCGCCGACCCGTCGCTCGTCCCTCCCTCCTTGCTCTCTTGTTCTACTTTGGCGCCTTGCTGCACTGGCACTCCTGTCTTTCGACAGGTTGGCTTCTACCTGGCAGCCCTTGGATTGCACGCGCCGGGCCGCCACCAAATCAGACGCCAGTCCCGGTGTCTGACCCGTTTCTAATTCCTGGCAACAAAGCCTACAATCCGACCACACGCCCAGGATTTAGAGACGTGTCTGACACCACCCAACCAACAGTTCCCATTAGAGACGTTTGATTAGAGACGTGTCTGACACCGATCTTGGACGCCGATCTTGCGAGAGCTTGAGAGTCGTAGCGAAGCGCTGGAGCCGAAGGCGGAGAAAAGCAATTAGGCTGTGCGATCACTGGGAGTTGAAGCTGTGGTGAGTGTTGGAGAAGACTAAACCTTCGGCCGTTGTAATGACCGCTGGGCGGTTTCATGAGCCATATTCAAAGGTGGCACACGGCCTGGTTCGCGAAACCGATCGCTACCAGATCGTTGCCGTCATCGACGCTGTGAGCGCTGGTCGCGATGCTGGCGAGATAGTCGACGGCCGCGACCGAGGTATCCCCGTCGTGGCATCGATTGCTGAGGCCATCGCTTTGGCCGAGACCCGTCCCACGTGGGCAATTCTTGGGGTAGCCACTCATGGCGGCCGACTTAGCGACAAGCTCATCGCCTGCGCCCGCGATGCACTTCAAGACGATATGTCGGTCGTATCTGGGCTGCACGGCTTGCTCTGTGATCGGCCGGAGTTGGTCGCGATGGCCGACGAGAAAGGCCTGGAGCTCATCGACCTGCGAAAACCCAAGCGCCCCGACGAACTGCATTTCTGGACCGGACGCGTGCACGAGGTGTCGGCGCCACGCTTAGCTGTGCTCGGCACCGATTGTGCGGTCGGAAAGCGCACCACTACCCGCTGGCTGATGGCAGCGCTACACGACGCTGGGGTGCACGCCGAGATGATATTCACCGGCCAGACCGGTTGGCTGCAAGGGTCCAAACATGGTTTTGTTCTCGATTCGACACCGAACGATTTCGTAAGCGGCGAGCTAGAGCATGCGATAGTTGCTTGTGACGATCAGGCCAGTCCCGATCTGATCCTGCTCGAGGGTCAATCGGCGCTGCGGAATCCGTCAGGGCCGTGCGGCTCAGAGTTGTTGCTCTCTGGTGCAGCGAAAGCCGCGATACTCCAGCACGCACCAGGGCGCATCTGGTTCGACGACTTTCGCGCAGTCGATGCACTGCTCCCGTCCGTTAGCGACGAGATCGACCTGATCTCTGCCTATGGCACCAAAGTGCTCGGCGTAACACTCAATGGCGAAGGCCTAAGCCGCGACGAGTTGCTCGCCGAGCGCGACCGGCTAAGAGAGTCCGTCGAAGCGGTTATCGTCGCTCCGCTATTGGAGGGTGTCAAAGCTCTAGTCGAACCAGTACAGAAGTACCTGAAGAACGAGGCAGAGAACGGGGTAGAAGAGTTGTGAAGATCGACCACATCGAGGTACGCCGCGAAGACATGGCGTTAGCTCGTCCGTACACGATTGCGTTCAATACGTTCACCGAGGTCAGCAATGTTGTCGCCGAGATCCACACCGATACCGGAGTCGTAGGCATCGGAGCAGGATCACCAGCGCCGCTTATCACCGGAGAAAGTCCCGAAGAATCACTCGCAGCCCTAGAGGAGTCAGCATTGGACCTACGAGGAGCGACAATTGACTTAGCCGAGCTAACCAATCGGGTTCAGGAAAGTTATCTAGCGGCTCCTGCAGCTCGAGCGGCGCTCGATATGGCACTCTACGATGCCGTTGCGCTCGAGGCAAAGGTTGCTGTGGTCGATCTGATCGGCCGTTGCCACTCCGCCCTTCCCACCTCGATTACCATCGGCATTAAGGACACCGTGCCCGAGGTGCTCGCCGAAGCCGATGAATACTTCGCACGCGGATTCACGGTGTTAAAGATCAAGCTCGGCCGATCGGTAGCTGACGATATCGAGTTGCTCGGCACGCTACGAGACCATGCTGGCCCCAAGGTCGCGATTCGCGTCGACCCGAATCAGGGCTACACCATCGCCGACTTGAATCGCTTCTTCAGCGAGACCGAGGCGCTAGATCTCGAGTTCATCGAGCAGCCACTCGGCCACGAGCGCGACGAGGATCTACTAAGTCTCAGCGAAGACGACCGCCGCCGGGTAGCAGCCGACGAGTCGCTTCACTCCCCCGGCGACGCTCACCGCCTAGCGGGTCCGCCGCTCCTCACCGGGATCTTCAATATCAAGCTGATGAAGTGCGGTGGAATAACGCCAGCACTCAGCATCGCCGACGTCGCGGACGCCACCGGCACCGAACTGATGTGGGGCTGCATGGACGAAAGCGTTGTGAGTATCGCTGCCGCGCTACACGCAGCACTGGGGTCACCGGCAACGCGGTATCTAGATCTTGACGGAAGCCTTGACCTCGGTCGCGACTTTGCGGCAGGCGGTTTCGATCTGGCTAACGGAGTGATGCGTACTCTTAACAAGCCAGGTCTTGGTATAAACGTACTTTGACCAAGACGTACTACTGGGGTAGGTAAGTGGAGATTCCAAAGTCGATTTCAGAAATCTCACTACCCTGGCTCAGCGAGGCGCTCGACCAAAGCGCTGTCGAACACCCCGGCATTAGCTCTGTAAGCACAGCTGCGATGCCCGGGATTACTGGCGCTCTCGGTGAAGTTGGGCTGGTCGACATCGCTTGGGCTGGTCCAACCGACTTGCCGACGACAATGGTCGCAAAGTGTCCGCTCGATGACGACACGGCGCGGCTGTACAACTCCGTCATGCAGAACTACATCCGCGAGGCGGGCTTTTACCGCGACCTTGCCGACAAGGTTCCAATGCGGGTTCCGCGCTGCTTCGTGAACGCTGAATCGCCCAACAAAGACTCACATATGCTGCTCATCGAAAAGATTGAAGGAGTAGACGGCGACATATTGGCGGGCGCTGGCTTCGAGATCGTTACCGAATTGGTCGAGAAGATGGCAGCGATGCACGGCCTGTTCTGGCAAAGCGAGCAGCTTTCCCAGCTCGACTGGATGCTCGACTGGAACGCTCCATCGCTCAAGCTAGGCATCCCGATGATCCAACAGGGCTGGCAGGATTTCAACGCTGCCAATCCGAATGCCTACTCCCCAGCTTTGGTCGAATTCTGTGAAGCGAGCTTTATCCACGACACCGAGTACTGGTTAGAGATCTTCAGCGCTCGCCCATGGACCTTTGTGCACCTCGACTACGAACTCGACAACATGATTTACACCGCTGGCGAAACGGCAATTCTGGATTGGCAAACCTGTCTCAAAAGTTTCCCTGGTGCTGATCTAGCCTGGTTGCTTGCAACCAGCGAATCGGACGAGTCGGTGGCCCGCGAGAGCGAACTCATCGATCTATACCGCGCCACGCTCGCTGCCAGCGGCGGGCCAGCGATGAGCCACGACGACGTCGTCGAAGAACTCGCGTGGGGAGTGATCTATCCGACCAGCTGCCAACCAATCCCCAATATGGCCGACCTCTCAGTGCACGGCCAGCAGGAGGACCGGATGAAGGATCGCTTCCGGGCGTTTCTCGATCGCTCCATCAGGGCAGCCGAACGTTGGGATCTGGTGGGGCATTGCTCGCCTCACCTGCGCTAGCCCGCTAGGCACAGGCTCTGGTCGTCGATTACTCGTCGATATGGCGTAACCCGGCGAGCGACAGCGCCGAGATCACCCCGATCGGCACGTCGTCTTCGTCGACGACTGCCACGGCCGCGGTGTCGTGTTCGTTCATTATCCGCGCTGCGTGCACTGCCGGTAGCGAGCTCTTAATGCAGGGAACTGAACGCATAGCATCAGCCGCGGTGGCTTCGATTCCGTGTTCGAGAATTACCGTTGCCAGATCGTGTAGCACCAAGAGGCCACAGTAGTTGGGGCCAGCAACCGGCACGGCCGGGCTAACAGGATGGTCGCCGTAGCGGTCGATAACCTCGAGTAGCCCGGTCTCGGGCGCGACAGAGCCAACGTCGGTTAAGGCGACGCTAAGAGCAGGGGCCCCGAGTCTTCGTTCGAGGCGACCCTGACGCTCGCCAATCTGGTAGTCAGACACCGAGTCTTCACCCATGAGCGATTGCGAGATTGCGGTGGCGATGAGCGCAGGAATCACGAACTCTGCGCGTCCGGTCGATTCGGCGACAAACATCACTGCCGCCAGGGGCGTGCGATAACCAGCCCCCAGCACGGCGGCCAAGCCAATAACTGGGTAGAGCCCAGTCTGGGGAGCGTCGAAAACCATCTCCGCTAAGCGGCCTAGCAGCAGCCCTTGAACCACCAGCGGGATGAATACCCCTCCGATCCCTCCAGCACCTAGAACCGAAGTAGTCGCTACTGCGCGAACAAAGAACAACAAGATGAGAACCCAGGCCGATAGCCCAGGATCGCTGACCACCTCGGCGGCAAACTCAGCCCCGGGTCCTAGCGAAAGCGGCACGTCGACGACCGCGTTGGTCACAGCCACCGATCCGGCTAGCGCGAGAGCCGACACCGCCAAGCGGGGCATGAGGGCGACGCTCTCCCCAAGGTGTTTCGCCCACCGGAAAAGTCGCACCAACCCTCGGGCGGTGGCGCCTCCAACCAATCCGAGCACGATCGCGCCGATAATCTCATCGGCGAGAGAAATTTCGGCGGGCGCAAACCGTAGTAGCGGCTCCGCTCCCAGGAAGATCACGAAGGTCACATAGGCAGCCGCCGAACTAATGAGTGCAGGTATTAGCGCATGGCGTGCGATATCGCGGCGGTATGGAACTTCGAGCGCGAAAATTACTCCGGTGGCCGGTGCCTTAAAGACCGCCGCCACACCCGCTGCAGCACCCGCTACCAACAAGCTGCGCTGGCTTCGATTTCCAAGGCTTTTCGGCTTGAATTTTGCAATCCATTGACCAAACGTCGAACCCGCGAGGATCGCCGGGCCCTCAAGGCCCAGCGCGCCACCGGCGCCTAGGGTGAAAAAGCTGGCGAGCATTCGACCTGGCAGGTGTTGCTCATTGGGGCCGTCGCCCGAGTGAAACGAATCGATGTAGGCCTCGGAGGTAGTTGCCGGCAACTCCGAGGCGAAACGATAAAGCACTGCTACTGCCACAAGTCCAAGCCCTGGAGCCAACAACTGCAACCACAATGGTGCTGCGATTAATTCGTGGAGCGCCACTTCGATAGTAAGCCACTCGACCAGCGCTACGAATGCGCCAATCAGCGCTCCCATGGTGGCGTAAATCGCAAACCGCACAGCACCGTCAGTGCTCGACTCGACTGCATCGAGTTGGCGTCGAACGGCACTTGTCATGAGTTGTGCAAGGCTACCGTCGTACGGTTTGAAGAGTAGGCTCACGGCAATGGTTTCGGAAATATTCTCGGCAGAACTATGGAGCGAGATTCCTGGGTTGGCCTTGCACGACATCACCTACCACCGGTCGAGACAAAGCGGGGTCGTTCGCATTGCCTTTAACCGTCCTGAGGTTCGCAACGCGTTTCGACCTCAGACCGTCGACGAGTTGTACCGAGCGCTCGACCACGCCCGAATGACCACCGATGTTGGTTGTGTGATCCTCACCGGCAATGGGCCCTCGGCCAAAGACGGTGGCTGGGCGTTTTGTTCTGGCGGCGATCAGCGAATAAGAGGACGCGACGGATACAAGTACGCCGCAGGCGAAACCGCCGAGGGTATCGACCCGGCACGGGTCGGTCGGCTACATATCCTCGAAGTTCAACGCCTCATTCGAACTATGCCCAAGGTGGTTCTAGCGGCGGTACCGGGCTGGGCGGTCGGCGGTGGTCACAGCCTGCATGTCGTATGCGACCTAACTATCGCCAGCGCGGAACACGCCGTGTTCAAACAAACCGACACCGATGTCGCCAGCTTCGACGGCGGGTTCGGGTCGGCGTACCTCGCCCGTCAGGTTGGTCAAAAGAGAGCCCGCGAGATCTTCTTTCTTGGGCTCGATTACTCCGCGCAAGAAGCTCTCGAGATGGGCATGGTCAACAAGGTCGTGCCACACGCCGAGCTTGAGAATGCCGCCCTTGAATGGGGTGCCGCCATCACCAAAAAGAGCCCCACCGCTCAGCGGATGGCAAAGTTTGCATTTAACCTCATCGACGACGGATTGATGGGCCAGCAAGTCTTCGCGGGTGAAGCTACCCGGCTGGCTTACATGACCGACGAGGCTCAAGAGGGCCGCGATGCCTTCTTAGAAAAGCGCGATCAAGACTTTTCTTCATTCCCGTGGCACTACTGAAACGACTTCGATGAGCGACTTTCGCCCACCCGACAACGACGGGGCGCCCACCGGTCCGGCTTCGCCAGCGGGCAACCAACCAACCGCGCCGCCTGGATGGCACCCCGACCCCTGGCAGCCGGGTGCAATGCGTTGGTGGAGTGGCTCGGAGTGGACAGAGTTGACAAGTGCCGGAGGCGCTGCACCGGGGCCGATATCGAGCCGAGGCCTGAGCGATGTTGGAGAATGGTTTGGCACACTGTTTCGGACCATCATCAACCGCGCTGGGCACATCTTTACCCTGCTGATGGTCACGCTACTACCAGCGAATCTGGTGGCCTTGTTGGTGGCGTGGATGTCGATTCGCGACATTACGATCACCGATGCCAACATCTCCACCGAGCAGTGTCCTACCGGGTTCAACGAGATCGAGTGCGCCCTCGAAGTGGATATAGGCGGCTGGGACAACAGCTGGATAATCCCCATAGCTCTGGCACTCATCTTCTTCTTCTTCATGTATCTGTTGTTCAACTTGGCAGTCGCTCACCAGGTTCATGAGGCGCTCGACGAGCCAGCAGTGCCGTGGGTCACTTCGTTGTCGGCCGCTACCAGGGCCCTGCCTAGGTACCTCGGCTATGGCTTGTTGATTCTGGTGGCGTTGATGGTGTGGCTCTTTGCGGTGACATTCGCGGCGGCGCTCGGCGGCGCAGCGCTCTTCATAATTGCCGTGATTGCAAGCATTGCGCTAGCGGTATTGGCGTGGATAAAGCTGAGTTTTTTCACTGTGGCGGCAGCCGTAGCCCCTAATGGAACCAGCCCGCTGAAGGCATCGATTGCGGTAAGTAGCGACGGGCGATTCGGCGCTGTAGCGCTTCGACTCTTTCTCTTAGCGCTGAGCGGCATCGCACTATCGCTGGGCAGCCAGGTCAT
Source organism: uncultured bacterium (assembly GCA_965524675.1). Lineage (GTDB taxonomy): Bacteria > Actinomycetota > Acidimicrobiia > Acidimicrobiales > SHLQ01 > CALLQB01. The sequence continues at coordinate 29,804 of CBERPN010000006.1, read as the reverse complement.
TTCTGTTCCGGTGAGCGCCATCGTTGGAAGCGGTCTGAACCAAGATTTGTTGACCGATCTAACCGATGACGACGATAGCCCCGCCGCTTTTAGAGTTGGAGATCTCGTCGACAACCCCGCGGCACTGGGCATAAGCATCGTGCTCGGGTTGCTGGTACAAGCCGCAGGCACGGGCCTGCAAGGATCGGGAGCCGCCGTCATATACCGCGACGCTGGCGGTCCCGCCCGACAAAAACCGACCACAGTCGCGGCCGCTACGGAGCTGTGACCACGATCGTTCTTTGTAATCCGTCAGCGGGGCGGCGCTCAGGGACCAATGTTGGGTTGCAAGCCTCGGTTGCGTTGGCGCAGCGCTCGATCGAGTGCGAAGTTGTCGCCGAGCCGACAGAAACTGCGACGCGCCGAGCTTTGGCGAAACGAATCGCTGGCGGCATCGAGCGCGTGATTGCGGTCGGCGGCGATGGGCTTGTCAACATCGCCGTTCAAGAACTGTGCGAAAGCGAAATCCCGCTCGGGCTGATTTCGGCCGGAACCGGGAACGACTTCGCCATGTCGCTTGGCCTACCCGACGACTTCGACGCAGCAATCGATGCGGCGCTCGCCACCGCAACAGCGGTCGACGCTATCCGGACCAATTACGGCTGGGTGGCCTCGGTCGCCACGATGGGGTTCTCGGTGACCACCAACGTGGTGGCGAACAAGATTCGATGGCCGCGCGACGGTCGCCGATATGTGCTGGCCACTGCGTTGGCCCTTCCCAGACTTCGTACCGCTAACGCCACGATCGAAATCGACGGCAGCGTTCACGAGTTGCCCGTAACGATTCTGGCGATAGGCAATACCCGAACCTTTGGTTCTGGGACGCCAATCTGCCCCGACGCAGATCCCTTCGACGGGCTGCTCGACGTTGTAGCAATCGGCCCGCTTTCGCGTCGAGAGTTGGTGCGTTTTTACCGCACTGTCGACGACGGAACCTTCCTAGACAATCCCTTGACCCACACCTTTCGGGGCTCTCAAATCACGATAAGCGGGGGTTCGACCGACATCTGGGGCGATGGTGATCCACTCGGACCAACGCCTGTCACGCTCGAGGCTGTGCCGGGTGTGTTGATGATCGCAGGAGTTACAAAGGGGCCGAGTCAGTGAGTTCGGTTTGCCCTGAACGTGATGTTTCAGTATCTTTCAGTATATGTCTGCGGAGCTGGAAATTGATTCCGACGACCACATCGTCGTCAAGAAGCTAGCAACCGATCCCCAAGATCGACTAGCGCTAGAGCGCGAAGCAGCAAACCTCGAACGAGCGTCGCATCCTGGAGTAGTCGAATTGCTCTCGTTCGATGACGACGGCGAACATGCGCTGCTCAGGACCGAGTTCGCTGGCGACCAGACATGGCAATCCGCTCCGCCCGACAGTGTTCGCAAACTCGCCGAAGCTGTCGCGGCTGTCGCGATGACGCTGGCCGACCTTCACAACTTGGCTGTCGTGCACAACGACCTTAGGGCCGAGCACATTATTGTTGGTCCAGTTAACCGTCCGGTGCTGTGCGACTTTCGAGCGGCTGGCGATCATGACCCTGCTATTGACTGCGCCGCCTTGGGACACATCGTCAAGCAAATCCTCGAAACCTGCGATGACGATTCTCCGCGGGTTCGGCGAGCCCTCGGCACCTTGGCGCTGCGCATGACCGATGATAACCCTTTGGCTCGGCCCACTCTTTCTGCGGTGGCCCAATCCGCAGCGGCGGCACTGGCACTCGGTTCGAACCAGCATTTCGCGCTGTTCAGCAGGCCGGTAGGCGCTGGCCTCGCCGGTTTAGCAGTCTTGGCGGCACTGGCGGTCGTGGTCTGGGATTCTCCCGATCCCCAAGTACTTTCGATCCCGACCTTAGAGGTTCCAGCAACCAGCCCCTCCAGCCCCTCCAGCGTTGCAGATCCCACAACGAACCAGGAGACAGTGCCATCGACTGCGAGCACCCACGAGCCGAGCGATCCGTTAATTATCGAGTTTGACGGTTTCCGTTACGGGGTCGGCAGCGCTTCGGACCGGGCTGCGGTGAGCGACTGGAACTGCGATGGCAACGCCACCGCTGCGGTGCTCACGCCCTACCGTGGCGAGGTCTATATATTCGGTGGCTGGCCACAAGCCCAAGCGGCAAGCGAAATCGACACGGTGACGGTCTCGCCGGAAGTCACCGACATCGAAGCACCCGATCGCTGCGGGCAAATTGTACTAGTCGAACAAGACGGAGCCCGATCCAGCTTCGATCTGAAACAGCGATGAGGTCGCTGGGCCCGACGTTGCGAGCCGTCGCCTTTTTACTGAGCCTCGTCGCCATATTGCTGCTGCTGCACTACCCGCTTGCGGGCGGTTTGCACTTCCCGGCGCTTGGCCAAATCGGCTTCTGGTTGTCCGATACCGAGCCTGCGGTCGCATTTGCGACCGGGCTTCGGGCCGCCGCACTCGCAATGGCGTGGTACCTAGCAGCGATTACCACCTTACAACTCACGTTGGCGCTGGTCGGTCTTCGCTCAACGCTGATCGACGCCTTGACGCCTACCCTTGTTCGCCAGCTCTTAGGCATGACTCTGTTAATAGCCACGGTTTCTACCGCAGCCGCTCCTGCTGCGCTCGCAAGCGAAGCCGATCAAGCCAGCGAGGCGCACGAGACCGAAGCGTCCCGCGACTCCCATTTCCCGCCGGTCACGATGGTGCGCCTTGGGATTGAGCCCGCCCAAACGGAGCCTCCGGTCGCGCCCGCCATGACCATGACCCGGCTCGGACCCGTTGACCAGCCAGCTATGGAGCCAGCGATCGTCGAGCAGCCGCAACAACCCTCAGAAGAACCTCCCGCCACATGGCGGGTCGACGATGGAGAGCACTTTTGGTACATCGCCGGGCAAACCCTCGCCGAGCGTACTGGCCAAGTTCCATCCAACGTCGAAATTGATCGTTACTGGCGCAAGCTCATCGAACTAAACCAGGGCCGCCTGATCGACCCAGCCAATCCCGATCTGATAGTGGCTGGGCAAGTGTTCGAATTACCGACCGAATCCACAAATCTGAGCAGCAAGCAGCACTAGTGCACGATCTTTAGGATCGGCAGTTCGATTATATCCTCGGCACCGTGATCGCGAAGCGCCGGAATCAGCACGTTGATCTGCTTCTTGGGCACCACGGTCTCGACTGCGAATCCTTCTCCGCCAAACAATTCGTTGACCGTTGGAGACTTCATCGACGGTAAGAGTTCGATCACAGCAGCGAGCGATGACCCTGGAACGTTCATCTTCACTAGGACCTTGCCGCGGGCATCGAGCACGCCCTGAAGCAAGGTGTTGATCTGATTCATGGCGTGCAACTTCTCAGGATCTTGAGCCGCAACGGGGTTGGCGATCAACTCGGTGTAGCTCTGAAGAATCTCGTCGATCACCTTTAGCCCGGCTGCCCGCAGGGCCCGCCCGGTCTCGGTTATGTCGACGACCACGTCGACGATGTCGGGAACTTTGGCCTCGGTGGCTCCATACGACAGGCGAATATCGGCGTCGATCCCGGCCTTTTCGAAGAACCGTCGGGTTAGTTGGGGGTACTCGGTAGAAACGCGAACTCCAGCGGGTAGGTCGGCTACCGAATTGAACTCGCTATCGCCGGGCACGGCCACGACGATGCGAACCGGGTTCTGGGTTGCCTTGGAGTAACGCAACTCGCCAAGGCTTACGACCTCACACGATGGCTCCTCTATCCAGTCTCGACCGGTTATCCCGAGATCGAAGAGACCATCGGCCACATACCCGCCAATCTCTTGAGGTCGAAGGATTCGAACCTCGTCGATTCGCGGATCGTCGATGCTCGCCTTGTAGGTGACGCTCGAGTCTCGCAACACGGCGAGGTCGGCATCGGCGAAGAGCTGCAAGGTGGCCTTTTCTAGCGAGCCCTTGGGAAGAACGAGTCGAAGCATCCTCAGACGCTAGCGGCTTCGACGATTAGTGCTCGGTCGGAGCGCTACTCATTAGCCGCACAGCGTGTGGGACGAGATCGATGACCGCCTCGGTCATCTCGACACAGCCCTTGGTGGAGCCCGGCGTATTGAGGATTAGCGATTCTCCGAGCGTTCCTGCAAGGCCTCGTGAGAGGCGACCGAGGGGATTAACAAGTCGCATCGCTTCGGCCAGCCCGGGCGCCTCGCGCTCGATAACCAGCCGCGTGCCCTCGGGGGTGAGGTCGCGTGGGCCGAAGCCAGTGCCGCCGGTGGTGACGATAAGACCGTTAAAGTCGGCTGACAGCTCGCGCAGGGCTGAGCTCACATTCTCAACCCCGTCGGCCACCACCAAGCGATCGACGACATCGATACCTTGGGCGATAAGGAACTCAGCTAACGCTGCTCCCGACTTGTTTTCGCGAGTGCCGTGAATCACTCCGTCGGACACGGTGAGAACCTTCGCTCGGATACCGGTGGTGTCATGGTCGGCCATTCGTGAGAACCTAGTTGAGTCCGGCGGCTAGGCAACACTCGCCACCGGTACGAACCCGTGTTCAGCCGCTTTGGGAGGTTGTTTGATATTCGATGGTTTTGGCGGAAAAGACTTGATGTATATTAATATCTTTCGTATCGTTACAGATGCGGGGTTTGCTCGTTCCGCTCTTCCCGGCGATCATGAGTTCTCTCGTTCGCGTCAATCAGCCCCTCAACGTTTCCCTCAATTTTCTTAATGCACCTAAATATCTCAGAACTTGAAGGGGTCCATGAAGAGGCCGACCGGCACAGGCTATTTGGGGTCGACGTCACCGCCGTCACTATCCCCGACCTGCTGGCGGCCCTCGAGCTAAGCGTCGAACGAGGCGAACAGCTCACCGTCTTCACCCAGAATCTACACGGGGCCTATTTGCAGGCCCGCAGCCCGCTCATGCGCGCTGCCTATCAAGCCGCTGACCTGGCATATATCGATGGCATGCCATTCATCTGGCACAACCGGCTGCTGGGCGGCCACTTCGAGCGACGCCACCGCACCACCTACCTCGACTGGCACCACCAATTTTACGAGCTGGCGGAGAAGTTCGGATGGAAAGTCTTCTACCTCGGCGGAACTCGCGAGTCCTTCAAACTGAGCCGAGATATTCTTCTCGAAGACTTCCCTGACCTTCGCTTCGACGGGCACGACGGATACTTCGATGTCAATACGCTGTCCGGCGACAACATGGAGATTGTCGACAAGATCAACCGCTTCGGTCCCGATGTTCTTATCGTGGGGATGGGGATGCCGCGCCAAGAGATCTGGGTTGCCGATAATCGGGCGCTACTCGACGTCCCTGCAATTGTTACTGTCGGAGCTGGCAACGATTACATCGCTGGCCTGATTCCGACTCCGCCGCGCTGGATGGGTCGACTCGGGCTCGAATGGTTGTATCGCCTTGTAACCGAGCCGCATCGTCTCTGGCGCCGCTATCTGCTCGAGCCCATCTACCTGCTACCGACCTGGGCAGGCGAGGTTGGCCGGCGCTGGTGGCCGTTCTAGACCTCGTTCGGATCTAAGGTCCACACGTCGTCGCCAAGAGCGGCCTCGTACAGCTTGAAAGTCTTTGCTACTCGCGGGTCGCTGCGGTCCCACACGACGATGGCCTCGTCGGCCTCGGCCGCAAGCCAGACATCTCGGCGGCGTAGCGCTGCCCCCGCTTTGACCGTGCTTTCGGGTTCGGATTTGTCTAACTCGATGACCTTTTCTGCACGGCCCAGCAACTCTTGAAAGTGCCGCCGCGATTCCTCTGGCCAACGCTTGTCCGGGTTCGGATAAGGCAACACCGCGGTGTAGCCCAACCCAGCGTCCAGTGCCGCTTCGGCGCCAAGTTGTTCAGCGCCAAGCCGGAGCCCCGAAAGAACCTGCAAACCTGGACTGAGCTCGGCCTTAGCCCGAAGAATATCGACCATGCGGGCGCGGATTCGATTCGCCGTCGGATTCTCGCCGTAGCCACCGATTTCGGGAGGTTGGTGCCCTGCTACCGCCAATTTCCGCATACTTGTAACGCTCGCTGAGCCTGCTGATCCAACGGTCGCTGCTGCGCCAGGTACCGGTGGCTCCTGAATCTCGGCGGGGGTGAAATCGCCGGACCGGGTTTGTTGGGTAAACCGTGCCTCGACCGCAAGCCGGTCGGCATAGTCATTCCAGAGGTTCCCACTATGGCCTTTGACCCAGGTAAAGGCGAGTTCGTTTTCGCGCGATCTGTACAACTCGATGAGTGGCTCCCATAGATCTTGATTGGCAACTGGCTTCTTCTGGCTATTCTTCCAGCCACGCTTCAACCAGCCCTCCCACCACCGATCGCGAAAACAGTTCACAACATAGGTGGAGTCACTGATGATCTCGAGGTTGCCCGCTAAGGCGTTCACAGCCTCGAGGACCGCTTGCAATTCCATTCGCTGATTGGTCGTGTGTTCGGCGGGCCCAGCGCCAAAGCGGCCGTCGGGAACAATCCACGCCCATCCGCCCGGGCCAGGATTGCCTGAGCAGGCACCGTCTGTGAAGGCGACGGTACTAGGTTCGCTATTTGACATCTCAGATTCTCCCACGGATCGAGACTCTCGGAGCGGAAATCCTCACCGACTGGTCACTTTAGGCACCTCTAACCCACCAAGACCTGAGATACTCAGAACATGCTCGACAACTTCACCCACCAGTTGCCCGATATCGATCCGGACGAAACCCAGGAATGGCTCGACTCTCTCGACGCTCTGGTGGGCGAGAAAGGCAAGGTCCGAGCACGCTTCATCATGGCTCGAATGGTCGAGCGTGGCCAGGAGCTGCAGGTCGGGATCTCACCTGGTGTTCGAACCCCATACGTCAACACAATCCCAACCGAGGATCAGCCCTGGTTTCCAGGCGACGAACACATCGAGCGACGAGTAAGGGCCTTCATTCGCTGGAACGCTGCAGCAATGGTGGTTCGGGCGAACAAAGCCGCTGACGGTATTGGCGGTCACCTATCTACCTTCGCCTCGTCAGCATCGCTATACGAGGTTGGGTTCAATCATTTCTTCAGAGGCAAAGATGACGGGACGCCCGGAGACCACATCTACTTCCAAGGACATGCAGCACCCGGTGTCTACGCCAGAGCATTCCTAGAGGGCCGACTCGAAGAAGCGCAGCTCGACCGTTTCAGAATGGAAATAGGCGGTGGTGGCCTGTCGAGTTATCCGCACCCCAGGCTGATGCCCGACTTTTGGGAATTCCCAACCGTGTCGATGGGCCTCGGCCCAATCAACTCGATCTATCACGCTCGCTTCAACCGCTACTTGCAAGATCGCCACATCGATGACACCTCGGGCTCAAAGGTGTGGTGCTTTATCGGAGATGGCGAGTCTGACGAACCCGAAACCCTCGGCGCTATTTCGCTCGCTGGTCGCTCAGATCTCGACAACCTTGTCTGGGTGGTCAACTGCAACCTTCAGCGCCTCGACGGACCCGTGCGCGGTAACGGCAAGATAATCCAAGAGCTCGAAGGCGTGTTCAGAGGGGCGGGCTGGAACGTCATTAAGGTTATCTGGGGATCAAAGTGGGATGAGCTGTTGGCGCGCGACGTTGATGGGGTATTGCTCAACAAGATGCACAGCACCGTGGACGGCGAGTACCAGCGCTATGCGGTCGAGTCTGGGGCCTATGTGCGCGAGCATTTCTTTGGCCCAGACCCACGGCTGCGAGCCATGGTCGAACATCTTTCGGACGATGAGATCGGAAACCTGCCGAGAGGCGGACACGACTATGCCAAGGTATACGCCGCGTACAAAGCAGCCGTCGAACAAAAGGGTGGCCCCACGGTCATACTCGCAAAGACAATCAAGGGATGGACCCTGGGCGAGGGGTTCGAAGCTCGCAACTCGACCCACCAGATAAAGAAGATGACAACCGAGCAGATACTCGACCTTCGCGCTCGGCTACACCTCGAAAACGAGATTCCAGAGTCCGCTATCGCCGACGGTATCCCGCCGTACTTCAGACCGGACGAGAATTCAGATGAGTACCGTTACATGCTCGACAGGCGGCGCTCTCTCAATGGCTCGGTGCCCCGCCGCACAACGATTGCCCGACGGCCCCTGACGCTTCCAAAACCAGCCCCGTTCGATACACTCGATGCCGGGTCGGCGGGGCGCGAGGTTTCGACCACGATGGTATTCACCAGCCTGCTTCGTGAGCTTCTTCGCGATGAGGACTTCGGGTCGCGCGTTGTGCCAATCGTGCCGGACGAAGCTCGCACCTTTGGCATGGACTCGATGTTTAGAGAGTTCGAGATCTACGCCCCGCACGGGCAAAAATACGAACCGGTCGATCATGAGTTGTTGCTGTCCTATGCCGAAGACACCGACGGTCAGATCCTCGAAGAAGGCATAACCGAGGCTGGCTCACTCTCGAGTTTCATCGCGGCTGGTACGAGCTACGCCACCAGGGGCGTTCCCATGGTGCCCTTTTACACGTTCTATTCAATGTTCGGGTTCCAGCGTGTCGGAGACCTCATCTGGTCTGCGTCAGACTCCAGGACGAGGGGTTTCTTGATGGGAGCCACGGCAGGACGGACCACGCTGATGGGCGAAGGACTTCAACACCAAGACGGCCACAGCCTCGTGCTCGCCTCGACCGTGCCAGCGGTAGAAGCGTACGACCCGGCATTCGCCTATGAACTCGGCACGTTGATCAAGACCGGTCTGACCTCGATGTACGGCGACGACCCACAAGACGTCATCTATTACATCACCCTGTACAACGAGAATTACGCCATGCCCGAACGATCTGAGGGAGTTAGCGACCAGGACATCATAAGCGGACTTTACAAGTGGGCCGACGCTCCCTCAGGTCCGAGTATTCGAGCCTCGATCATCTTTTCGGGCAGTGCTCATGGCGCGGCCCGCCAAGCCGCCTCTGATCTCGCCGAGAACTTCGATGTGGGAATCGAACTCTGGAGCGCCACCTCCTACAAGACGCTTCGCACAGAAGCGCTCGCGACCGAACGGTGGAATCGCTTGCATCCCAGCGACGACCCCCACGTATCAGATTGTGAAACAAAACTAGGCTCGATGCCCGGGCCGATCATCGCAGTTTCTGATTTCATGAAAATGGTTCCCGACCAAGTATCGCGCTGGGCGCCAGGAACCTTCCTCCCGCTGGGCACCGATGGCTACGGTCGCAGCGATACTCGCGAAGCGCTGCGCTCCTTCTTCGAAGTCGATGCTCCAAGCATTGTCATCGCCACACTGTCGGCTTTGGCACGTGATCAGGTTGTCGAGCCGGCGTTGGTCGCCAAGGCCATCGACCGGTATGGGGTCGATACCGATTCGCTCGATCCGGCAGGTGCCGACAACCGCCCGGTCCGTCAGGAGTCTCCGCGGGCAAACCGCTGACCGAGCCTCGAGTGCTCGTGTCGAGGATGCCTCGGCCATTGTTACAGCAACCACGTCAGCTATCCTCGGTGAACCGGCTATGGAGGCTTCTACTTCAGTGGTGATGTACAACAACTCGGCTGAGGTCAACGAGACGCCAGGCCTGGAGGAGTATCTCAAGGCTATTCAGGCGCGCAAACTGCTGGTGCTGCTCGCGGCCCTAATCGGGCTGGGCCTAGCGTACCTCTACACCAATAGCCGAGTCGCAAACTACAGCGCCTCATCGCGGGTTCTCGTTGCCCCAAGTCCAATCCGAGCACCGAATCCTGAATCTCCCCCTGCACCAAATCTCGAAACCGAGCGCGAAGTGCTCAAATCTGAGTCGCTGGCAGACGAAGTAGTCCGTGCGGTAGCTGGGGTAGACAACGCTCGCCAGGTGCTCGGTGAGCTCAAGGTGCAGTTTCGCAACACCAGCACTGTGTTAACTCTTACCTACACACACGAAGATCCTGTAGTCGCTGCCGCTGTTGTGAACGGATTTGCTAGCAGCTACACAGCGCAAAGAGTTGATCAGACCAACGACATCTACCAAGGCCAACTGTCGAGCGTCGACGATGCCATCGCGACGATTACCGATCAGGTAGCCGCTATCGACAGTCAACTCGTATCGGTGGAGGGCAAACTAAATAGAGCGGATCCGACAGATTTGGCTACGGGCGAGATCCTGCGAGCCGACCGAAACCGGATTTCGAATGAACGCTCGCAACTAACCAGTGAGCTGCTACGGCAGAACTCGGGCCGCTCCGCGTTGCTGCAAAAACAGCGTGGACGAAGCATTGCCGCGAAGGTGCTCGAGTTGGCTGATCCGCCCAGTTCGCCCAACGGCTTTGGAGAACGCATCCTCTGGGCCATCGGACTCATCTTCGGTGTAACCGCCGGAGTCGTCGTTGCCTTCATAGCCGACCGCCTCGACACAACCGCTCGTGAAGAATCCGACGTCGAGCTTGCTGTTGGCGGTTCAGTGCTCGGATCGGTCCCTCCATTTGGCTACGGAAACCGTGATGGCGCCTCATCTCTAGTGATGCTGAGCGAGAACCGATCGACTCGAATTCAGCGAGCGCAAGAGTCATTTCGACGCTTGCGCACGTCCATTCAATACCTCTCGAACTCGAGCAACATCGCCAGCTTCATGTTCACCAGCTCTCGCCCAGCGGAGGGAAAGTCGACGATTTCATCGAACTTGGCGGTTGCGCTCGCTCAGTCGGGCAAGTCGACGATTCTCGTCTCGGCCGACATGAGAAGACCTACCATCGAGACCACCTTTGGAATCCGTAACGAGTCAGGGTTGTCGAACTATCTCGGCCACACCGGCGAAGAGTTTCCGCCGGTGATCAGCATCGGGATAACCAATTTGGCATTTATCCCCTCCGGGCCCCTCCCTCCGAATCCAGGCGAACTGCTCGAATCACAACGCTTCCGAGAGCTCATCGTGCAGCTTGAGGCCACTTACGATTTCGTAATCGTCGACACTCCCCCAGTGCTGTCGGCCGCCGACGCCGCGGCCGCCGCAACGTCGGTCGGCGGGGTGGTTGTTGTCGTCGACTCCCGTCGAACCGACACTCAAACGCTGCTGCAAGTTCGCAGCGACCTCGAGCGTGCAGGTGCGCGGATAGTTGGGTCTTTGTTGAACAAGGATCGTAAGAAGTCGACCAGGTTCTGGTCGCGACGCGACCGCTACGCCTACGAGCGCGTTTCGGCACAAGTGCATTCGAGCTAGGCGCAGTGTCCATCCTGTCCCTCGACGTCGCCACTTCGGCACCCGCGATTGTTGCATCGCGACCGGCGTTGGGAGAGCGGGTAACTGCGGCAGCGATGGTGTTCTTCTTGGCCTACAGCACCCCGAGCCAATGGTTCACCGAACAATTCAATGCAACTGCAATCGAGACCGACGCTCCCCCCGACCCGCTCGCGCTATTAATAATCCTCGCTTTCGGAGGATTCTTCGCGACCAGGATGACCGGAAACTGGAAGGCCGCCTGGTGGACGGTGCGAAGCGATCACCTGCTGTGGGTCTTCTTGTCCTTCCTAGCTTTGTCCTCGCTGTGGTCTGCGAATCCGCTGCAGACGATTCGAGAAGCGATCGTGTTGCTGATCGTCGCCTTCTGGGGCATCTATTTGGTTTGTCGATTCAACCTTCGCCAGATCGTGTCGATCGTGGCAGCGGGCATGGCAGTCGGGGTATTACTAGATCTTATTTGGGTAGTTGCCCTCCCGCGGTTCGGCGAAACAAGCTTGGGATGGTCTGGGGTACACGACAACAAGAATGGCCTAGGGCGAATTCAAGTTCTTGGAGCTAGTTCGATGATCTTCAACGCCCGACTAAACCGACGCTACCGGCTCCCCAGCTACGTCGTAGCCGCGATTTCGGTAGTTCTGGCCGTTGGATCAAACTCCAAGACCAGTCTCGTGAGTCTCATTCTGCTGCTCGGGGTAATGATGATCGTTCAAGGGTTCCGCGCCCGCAAGACTCTCTATGGCGCAGTGATTCTTGCATTCCTTACCTCGGGGATAGCAGCCTTGGGTTTCGCCACAGCCAACTTGGGCCCGATCACCGAAGCGCTCGGAAAGGACATAACTCTTACCGGTCGTACCGAGCTCTGGACAACCCTTGTGGCCGACATGGCCCGGCGACCGTTCAGCGGCTGGGGTTGGAACGCCTATTGGGGTGGCTACTTCTCGCCATCGCACGAAATCTGGGTGGAATTCAACTGGACACCCCCGCACGGTCACAACGCCCTGGTCGACTACGTGCTCGAAATCGGAGTGATCGGGGCGGCCCTATTTCTGGCGATGTTCATGCGCGGCGTCGTGCGGGCAACGCGACATGTGCAGACCGTACCGGGCCCTACCGGGCTTTGGCCTTTGGCGATGTTCGCCTTTGCTTTCCTATTTTCGATCACGGAAAAGGGAGTCATCACACGTTCTGCATTCTTCCTTGTTCTTGTGGTGGCTTCTGCGACAGCCTCAATCAACTCTCAGGGTAAAGACGAACGCAGCAGGGATGACCAGGTACTGCCTTAGCAACTTGGAACCCAGGCTCGGCCTGGCGAACCTCCTTCTTGGGTCCAATCGATTCCCGCTGGGCTAGTCGACACTTTGAAGGTGTCGAACTGTGCATAGGTGGTCTTGCCCGGCGACCAATCCCTGCTAGCTCCGCCGTAGAAGCTGGAATAGGCGAGCACATCGACGTCAAAGTCCCCGTTGGTACGCCAGCGCATGTCTAGCTTCGAAAGTACCAGTTGACCGTCGATCCAGACTTCAACTCCTCCGTCGTAGCTGTGAGCGCTTGAGTTCATGACTATCCGTTGAGTGATCTGGATCCACTTCCCAGTCGGGACCGTGCCACAGGTAGGAAAGTCTTCGCCGAACTGCGTCGGCCGGTCGGGATGATAGGCATAGACCACGATCTGGCCATCCGCCCGCCACATGAGCCGCGCGGAGAAACCATCGGTTCCATCAGCGCCCCTGCCCCCAGAGGGAAATCTCCCGCCAGCAAGTCCGGGAAGCTTGCCGCCCTTCACCCATTCCCAGCCAGGTTCGAACATGACCTGGTATGAAAGCCACATTTCGTCTGCGCCAACGATCGCCTCGCCTTCGGTTAGGAACTCGGTTACTGCCGTCCCTCGATGGTTCGGCACGTAACGTTGGCGAAGAGCGAAGCCGTCATTTCGTTCGACTATCGCAGTATCTCCGTGATTGGCGAAATATTGAAGGGCGATACCAAGCTCCTGCTCGACAGCGGAGCGTGAGACTTTACCGAAGCCCTTGGCTCCGAAACCATCAAAGTTGAGGAGCAATCTGTCAGGAGCGTTGCCGCTGTTCGCCTGGGGTGGCGCCGACCTAGTTCCGACTGATTCAGGCGATGCTGATTGCTGGCCGCGAGGGGCACGACGCTTCTGCGGATTTCGAGTTTCGGCGACTCCAATTCTGTTCAGCTCCTCAGAGTCAGAACTCCCGACGACGACCGTCGGCAGTGGAGCCGTCGCTTCTTCAATTATGTGCAAGGTGGTCGCGACATCGATAGGGGTAGTTGTGCTGATGTCTGGACCGTCAGAACTTGTTGCTACTTCGATCCTGCTGTCGATCGTGCTAGGCGAGTGCGTGGGAAGGGTGCTCACAGAAGTCTGTGTGCCCTGTGGACCAACCGCTTCCGGCATCATCTCGGGGGCCTGTTCGATAGCTCGATCAGCGGGTGTAGCTGTTGAGCAGCTTGCGAAAACAATTGCTGCCGCTAGGGCAATTGCGCCGCAACGGGGAGGGCCAGACGAAGACATACCGTTATGTTTCGGTATGTATCAGGCCTAACTTTACCGGCTCGAAAGTCCGAGGCGCGTGGTCGACATCCGAAAGTCATCGAAGCGAGCAAACGTTGTCGATGTTGGCGCCCACTCCCTACTCGAACCGCCATAGAACGAGGAGTAGACAAATCTGTCTACTCCGAACTCGCCGGTTGTGCGCCAACGAACGTCGCTCTTGGACAAACGCTTCTGGCCGTCGACCCAGGCTTCGACAATGCCATCGAAGCTGTCAGCGGTTGAGTTCATGACTATCCGAGTGGTGATCTCGGTCCATACGCCGGGCTCTACGTTTCCGCAAAGCGAGAAGTCTTCGCCAAATCTGCCGGGGCGGTCGGGATGATACGCATAAACGACTATCTGGCCGCCTGGTCGCCACATCAACCGTGCAGAGAAGCCGTCTGTACCATCGCCTCCCTTGCCACCCGACGGGAAATCGCCACCAGCTAAGCCCGGCAGCTTACCTCCGAGCACCCACTCCCATCCGGGTTCGAAATAGACTTTGTAAGAAAGCCACATCTCGTTGGTTTTCTGCGCATTGACGGGCTCACTCAAGAACTCGGTAACTGCTGTTCCGCGATCTATTGGCTCATAGCGCTGGCGCAAGAAGCGATTTCCATCGATCGTTTCGAGCGCTAAGCCACCTTCGTTGGCCAGATACTCGAACCCGAAACCAAAAGCGTCTTCGAGGGCACCTCGAGGTTTCCCACCGAATTCGCTACTGGCCAGATCATCGAAATTCACATCGAACACGTCCGCAGGTGTTTCACCAACCATGAGCGGATCGCCAAGCCCACAGGCAGATTCTCCGGAGCCAACTGCGAGAGGAGCCTGGGACGTGCTGGTCGTGGTAATCGGGGTTTCGGGATTGGGCGCAGCTGTGTTCGCAACGCTGGTCGGCCCGGCAGCAGCCGTCTCGGGCGGCAATTCGGACCCCTCGTTATCGAACGGCAAGAGCGGGTGGATGGCAATCCCGATAACTAAGCCGATCGCAGCTGAGATCCCGGCGATCACCCACCACTTTTTCATCTCACTTAGAGTAGCGTTATCGTTACTGTTGTAGCGAACGGGCAGCCCTGCCCAAAGCTAATAGAGGGGGTGCTATTGGAGCCGCTGTCGGTCGCATGGCATCCAGGTCCGAAGGCCACTAGTTCACCGTACATTCGTAGCCAGGCCGAATTTCTTGGCCAGGCTGGAGTTGTGGTTACACGCCTCGGCAATCGCAAATGTTTGAACAGTGATCTTGTTCACGTTCATTGGCCCGAACACCTGGCGAGAGGGTCAACTCGAACACTCAGGGTGTTGTCGCCGCTGTATTTGGCGTTCGTCGTTGCTCTTCTTCAGCGACCGCGTGCGCCTGCTCTGGTATGGACCATTCACAATCTCGAACCGCACGAGCGCGCCGGCAGCGCTGTCGAGCAGTGGTTGGAGCGTCGCTTCTTCTCTTACCTCGCGAAGCGAGTCGATGTTGTGGTTATTCTCGTAGATTCACAGCGCTCGGTTGTTCGGAATCGGTTCGGGTTCTCAGCCCAAACGCCGTTGCATCACGTGCCTGAGGGGATCACCCATCGGCCTATTCCTCTGCCGCCTAGCTCTAGCGGACCTATCAAGTTGGCGAGTATCGGGTCGATCTCTCCATACAAGGGGTTCGTTCACTTAGCCGAGGCGTTCTCAAGTGTCCCTGCCGATGTTGCTTCGCTTCATATTGCGGGTCGGCCAGATTCGGTTGATGAGGTCAGGTTGCTAACAGAACACGAAGCGAAAGGACACATCGTCTTTGAACCAAGGAGGCTGTCAGAGGGCGAGATGGACTTCTTGCTAGAGGATTCCCATGCTCTTATCGTCGCCCACCATGAGCAATTCAACTCCGGCTCGCCATGGACGGCGCTTGGGGCCAATCGACCGGTGATCATCGTCGACTCAGAACTAGCAACCGATTTGCAACAAGCGGTAGGCCAAGATTGGGTGTTCATCCTCCCAGCCGACTTTGGGCCAAAGGAGATTGGTCACGCAATCGAATGGGCCGGCCAGCCTAGAGCACCACTCAATGCCACACAGTTTGACTGGCCAGTGGTGACAGCGAGGCTCGTCAACGCCTACGAGACCGCGATCCTGCGTCGAAAAGCCAAACGGTACCAAGCGCGATGAAGCTCCAGTCAGCAAACTCGAAAGATCGCCGCGCCGAGGTGAAAGCGACGGCGTGGGCGCTGGTGGTTGAGCTCGTTCCAGTGATTTCGTCGGTCGTGTTCTTTTTCGTCTTGGTCAACTACATCTCACCCGATGACTACGGGATAATGACCGCGGCGACCGCTCTTGGTTTGATGTCGATCCCGCTCTCAACGTTTGGCGCCGGGACTGTCATGTGGCGCAGCATAGGTTCCACCAACGACCGCTCGGGAGCTTGGTCAAAAGCTTTTTCGGTCACCCTGGTCGGTCCGTTGATAGTTCTGGTTCTCTTGTTGGCTCTTAGGCCGCTACTCCTCAGCCAGGTTGGCCTATGGACCTTCGCGCTATTGCTGTTTCAGCAGATGACGGTCTTTATCCTCACCGACCTCGCTGTCTTCTACCTGATCAGCGTTGGCGCCGTCAGGACGGCCGCGGTAAGCCGTTTGATCTTCGCTGCATTTCGATTGGCAGCAGTCTATTTCTTTGTCGCGTTTGCAGATCACACTCTCGAGTCGCTCGCTCAAGTCTTAGCGTGCTTCGGGTTGGCTTCACTACTTGCTGTGCTTTGGCACCTGCGTAGATCGCAAGGTCTCGCTATGGTCCCTCGCCGAGTTGCTCGCAGTGAACTGTTAGAGGGGGTTCCAGATGCCCTAGGCGTTAGCGCCAACGGGCTACTGAACGTTTCCGATCGCCCCCTTTTGGTCGGTTTTGGGTTCGAAGCCGATGGAGGTAGATATGCGGTTGGTAATCGGCTCGCTCTGCTCGGAAACATTCCTTTGCTGGCGATCCTTCGCACCTTTGATCAGCGCCTAACTGTCGCCGGCGCAAAGAGCCGCCAGGATGGCTGGGAGCTAACGACCAGTGTCATGAAGCGAACTGTGCCCGTGTCGCTCATAGTTTCAGCTACAGCTTTGGCGCTGACTCCTTTGCTGTCGCTGCTACTTCCAGAGCAGTACGGCGGGGCAATCGACATTGTCCGGGTGATGCTCATTCTTCCGGTGCTGCGGTCGGTCCAGTACCCGATTGGAAACCTCTTGACCGTGGGCGGCGATCGCGCGATTCGCGCTTGGATAACGTTCGCTGCCCTAGTGGGAAACTTCCTCGCAAATCTTGTGCTGATCCCGCACTTCAGCTGGAAGGCGGCTGCCGGAACAACAATTGCTGCCGAACTCATGATGACGGTGGCCTTCTACGTGGTGTTAAAGCGCAGGCTTGGTCGCGCTCGCTAGCAGGGTGCGAAGCCACCGCCTCAAGGCGAAGACTCTTCGAACTAGCGGCGACGAGATCGCGATAGATCCAGCTGGCCAGTCGATGCCGTGAAAGTCTTTGTCGAATCGCTGGCTCAGCCAACGCCGGTCGTAGCGCACTGCGAGGGTTTGAATCACCTTTCCCTGTTCGTCGCGCTCGTACGGGAACGATCCCCAAGCCTGAGCCTCCTCTGAGGTTGGGGCGTGCCAAAACGCCTCCAACAGTTCGAGGGCCACGGGTTGCAGATCAGAGTCTGGATCCTCTGAATCACCGTCCTCACCGTCGAGTCGAAAGCTACTGGCGAAGTCGATAATCCCGTCTCGCATCTCGTTCAACCCCCAAAGTTTTAGAGCAGCTTCATGAGGCGAGTGCCGCCTCAGCGCGACGACCTGACCGGCTCGGGTTTCGTAGTTGGTGACGCCACCGAGTTCGGTGGCACAGAACGTCTCGAACAAAGCGACCGGGTTTTCGAGCGTCCGGTGCCCGGTCCGATCGTCGAACAACCAAGTCCGCAAATCAATGTCGACCATTGTCGGAGCGTCACGCAACCTTCCCACGTGAAGATGAACCGGGACGGAGCCGCCAACGTGTTCGATAATGACACTCAACATCGCAGCTTGCTGCCCCGTCCAACCAACGTCGACCAAGGCTGATCGTTGCGGCGCGCCCAGCCGCTCCTGAATGAAGTAGTCGACGACCGGCCTCAACCGAGCCTGGCTTTCACCAAGAATTCGCTCTTGGGCTTCATCGCTTGCTAAGTATTTGAGCCAGTGCCGAAACCCGCCGTCAGAAAAGGGCTCTACCAAGTCTGCTGCTGCTAGTCCCATCGACGCCACGTCAGCTCCGATGTCCAAACCAGCCCTACCGATAAGCGTGGCGGCCGAGACTCGCTCGCGCTGGTGCACGAGAAATCCACCAGGTCGCGTGCCAGCATCGATCCAGCAATCGACACCGATGAGCGACGCCGCTGGAACCGATACAGCGGAGCGGCTCACCTCGAGTCTCCGCAGTTCTAATCCAGCGGTAAGCTCGCGTGGCAGCGCGTTGGCAACGTCGAGCATCACCTCGCCGTCTCGGCTAAGAAAATAGAGCCGCTCGATTCCAGCGTCCCTAGCGCGAGCCAGAACCCAGAGCACAAAGCTGACCAGTACTGGCCCCGCGACCCTGACTGCGACCGAGCGAATGGCTGATGGCTCGACTCGAACCGCTGGAAGCGATTGACGGACCGCCCTCGCCAATGCTGAGGACTCTCGGCAAGCATCCTCTGCCAGGATCCTGTCGAAGCGATTCGTGGAGTGCACTGTACGGGCGCCTAGGTCCGGGCGCTTCGCAGCCGCTCAAAGGCGTTGTAAAGCACCCGCTGCGCTGGGGGCGATGCCGCGATCGACCCGCGCGGCCATTGGCGGACGGGGCGATGTCCTCGTGCGAGTTGGCTGAGCGAATATGGGTCGACGATAGCGGTTACGTGCTCACCCGAATCATCGAGTTCAAGGCGCAATTGTTTAAGAATCTCGGCTTCGGATGGCTCGGGGTGGTCCCACAGCAACATCATGAGCTCGCGCACCTGAGCTGAAAGATCATCTTCCCAGTCAAGGCCTGTCGCAACCACAAACTCAGCTGGAGGCATGGCTTCAGCCAGCGCTACCGCGCCACGCCAGATCCCCTGAATCGTGTCGGTGGCCACGCCTGGGATCGCGTCGCAGAACACCTGCGAGACGGTCTCGCCAGTCTCACCAGTTTGCTCGTAGCCAATGAGTCGTGGACCGCCCGCTCCCAGAAACATTTCCATACATGCAATCGCTCCGTTGATCGGGGGTGGAACCAAATCGTCGTCGAAGGCGAATCTTCTTATTGTGAGTTCCGGCTCAATCTCAGGTCGTAGCGCTCTTCCAGCAAAGTGCAGGTGCAAGGGCTCTAGGCCAAATGCCTCGGAGAAAAGCGCCGAGACCATGAGCGACTGCTGGCCCCGCCAGCCCACGTCCACCAGCGCAGGATTACGGCCGCCTAGGTTCAGATTTGCTTGCAACCAGCGCACCACCAATTCTTTCTGACGAGACGACTCGACCAGAATCATCTCCCGCGCAACTTGTCCGGCGAGAAAGTTTTGCCAAGGTTCAAGGTCGCCGCCGGGCAACGGCTCGAGCGGGTCGAGACCACCGAGATGGCGATCGCCCCCTACCTGATCAGCGGTCAGCCCAACTCTCTGCAACAGGCTCTTCAGCGGCAGGGTCGGCGCCGAGTGCATCAAGAACGCGTTGGGGTCGGTCGTGCCGATCTCTATCCACCGCGCTACTCCCATGGCGCTAGCGGCCGCGACCGACCAAGACCGACGACCACAGTGGAGATAACCGAGTTCGGTATGTGCCCAGAACGATGAAGGCATAGCCTCGGCCATTCGCAAAGCAAGTTCGCCGTCGCGGGCCAAAAAGACTGTGTTTCCGGTGCCTTGATCTAGTGACACTCTTCTAACCCACATGAGGAACGCCATCATTACGATGCCGATGAACTGGGTACCAAAGGCCTCCGCACTCTCCATTGGAGAGCCTGTGCTCGCGAAATCTAGGCGAGCTCGTCGACCGGCCCCGCCAATGACTGGGCCGTAAGAATCCGGGTTCACAGAGATAGCAGCCTCATACCTCGTTGGATTTATCCGACCAACAAACAGCGGCTTGACCCGAGCTTGGGCTGCTCGGGCGCCGTCGGCCCATTCGTTGTTCCCCAGGTGTACGACACTCGACAGTTCACTCTTGGTCCAGGCTTCGCCGAACAACGCACCGGACGCTTTGCTGGCCCCGACTTCGCCCGATACGAGCACACGGTCGCCACGATCCAGCAACTCTGCCTCAGTTAGCAGGTGCCTAATCGCCGAAGTTGGTAAGTGCATATCGGACAGGTAGGTCAAGGGCCCATGTCGTCTCCGAAGCTCGACGACGGCCCGACTTGCGCCTGGCACCGGAGTTGATAACGAACACTCGATTTCTACCTCGCAAGCGATTGCTTGGTCAATGTCTGCGACGAGATCTAACGGTCCGCTTTGATAAATCCCAGATAGAGCCTTGTCGCCCGATCGGCGAAACGCCGCCTCTCTGGCGGTCAAGTACTCTTCGACGCTCGACGGCCAGAGTCCTTCAGCGACCAAACGGGACGCAATCATGTAGACGACCGACCGCTCGTTAGCGACTGAACGCGTAACGACGGTATCGAACACATCGAGACTGACATGTCTGGGAGAATGGTCTGTCACTCTGGCGATTATCTGGTCCCAATCAAGAAACGGTTCTCGGAGTAGGCGATCGCTACGCAGGTAGAGACCGAGGCCAACCCTTGGAAACTGCGCCAACCGTGAGTGGATCATCAGCGACGAACCTATTGGCTCTTGCCAATTCCGTTTGGCACCGCGGCCCTTAACCGTTGCCGCTGTTCGGCCCTGATGAAGTCGCGAACCAACGGTGGTGTACTTCTGTCGCCGCGACGCAGCGCACTTTCGCAATAGCCTGCTAAGCGCACAACTGCTCCCAGCAAGATCGGCTGCTCGCGAACATCTTTGGCGACCTTGAGCAACTCAAACAGTCCCAGGTTCCCCAGGTCCCAGTCCTGTTGACCAAGGTGAAACGCCGCCCGAAGCAACGACCGCCCGCCCCCGGTACCTAACTGCCGGGTGTGATGGAAGGTCAGGTCCGGGAAGGTAGATGTCTTCCATCCGTGGTGACGCGCCGTGTAGTTCGCCACGGTGTCAATCCCTCCGTGCTGCAGTTCGAGATACCCACCAATTTCGTCGAAAACCTTCCGCCTGAAAACCTGCGCTGGCCCCGGAACATGCGACTGAGGCTCCCGACGCTCACGAAGTTGCCCCTTTACCGGGTGAACAAATCGGCCACCCGTGATGCCCAGCGAGAGGTCCGATTCAAATTTCGAGACGGCGACGCTGAGGAAGTCAGGCGGGAGTACTACATCGGCGTCGATACATGCCAAATAGGAAAACTCCACGCCTTTGAGGTGCCCGGCGGCAGCGTTCACCGCTCGCGCTTTGCTTTCGAAACTTCGCTTTCGGGTATCGCCGCTGCGACGATGGACCTCAACCCATCGTAGATGACCGGTAAGTTTCTGGGCTCTAGCAAAGGTGTCGTCACTGGATCCGTCGTCGACGATGATCCAACGCACCGGCGCTAGATCTTGCTCATCGATCGATGCGACCAACGCATCGAGATTGTCATGTTCGTTGTGACAAGGGGTCACTAGCGCGATCGTTGGTGCCGTAGCGTTGCGGTCGTGACCATCATTACTACCCTTACCGCCAGTGCCGCCAGTGCCGCCATTACAATTCGCCTGCATTTAACAATCCCACACTTCTAACTTCAAATAGCCCTCGCAACAAACTATCGGTATTTTCGCTCCAGATAGTTAGTCGAAGCTTGCAGTCGAATTCGCAGTCCTGAACCCGTTTTTGCAATGACGCCCTTTGCTACGTCTGAGAGATTACGATTGTTCGATGCTCGTGCCCGCATTTCGGACCAGACGATTTGGTGAACTTGCGACCCTGGCTGCCGATAGGCATGCCAAAATCCCTATTGAAACGGCCGGGTCACGGCCCCTACGCTCATTGTTGGGTATCTCCCCAGCAGCCACCTTCCCCACACCGAGGCAGCCCTACACGTGATGTACGAAGCGACAAGCCAGGCAAACGAAACGCCGGGCCTAGAGGACTACCTAAAGGCGATACAAGCCCGCAAATGGCTCGTTCTAATCGCCGCGCTCGCAGGCCTACTCCTAGCAAGCATTTTCCTGCAATCGCGTACCGCCACCTACGATGCAGAAGCTGTCGTGGTTCTTAGACCGACACCGGTCGGCTCTAACCGCAACGTAAACGCTGCTCCCAACCTCGAGACCGAGAGCGCAACGCTTCAGTCGCTCGGCGTTGCCGAGGTGGTAGGCCAAAGGCTTGGTCTCGCCACCGACCCGCGCGATCTCCTCAAAGAGCTCGATGTCAAGTTTCAACCCACCGGTCAGGTGTTGGAACTCACATTTACCGATACCAACGCAGGACGAGCCGAACAGACTGTGAACTCCTTTGCCAAGGTGTACATAGAGCAGCGAAACCAGGCAGCCGACGATTTCTTTCAGGTCAACCTCGATCAGGTCAAGGCCCAGTTCGGTGGCTTTGAGGCCGAATTGGCGACGCTCAACGCAGCGTCGGCCGAGGCCCAAGCAAACCTAAATCGAGCTAACTCGAGCGCCGACCCCGACGTTCGTGCAACCGCTTCAACCTTTCAGTCAATCGTACAATCGCTCAGCCTCGAGCGCGGTCCCTTGTTAGCATCGTCTCGTGTCGCGCAAACAGAATTAGCCCGTCTCGAGCGCGAGGTAGCTTCACTTGCGGTTGCTCCGCCCGGCGGCGTCCTAAGGTTATCGGGCACCCCCGATTCGCCGAACGGACTAGGCAACAAGGTAGTGCAACTCGCTGGGCTAATCGCTGGCCTGATCTTTGGCGTTGCAGCAGCGTTCATCCTCGATCGCCTTGACAACACCGCTCGCGAGGAAGGAGACGTGGAGCTAGCGATTGGCACCTCAGTGCTCGGGACCGTTCCGCCGTTCGGATTCAGCAACCGCACCGGTGCGTCAGCACTCGTCATGTTGAGTTCGAGTAAGTCCACACCGGTTCAGCGTGCACGAGAAGCGTTTCGCAGGCTTCGTACGTCCTTTCAGTACCTGGCTACGACCGACAATGTACACAGCTTGCTGATCACTAGCGCTCAGCCTGCCGAAGGTAAATCGATAGCGGCAACCAACCTGGCGATTGCGCTAGCGCAAGGCGGAAGCCCAACGGTTCTGGTATCTGCCGACATGAGACGACCAGCGATCGAGAATCTGTTCGGTATCGGCAACACCGAAGGTCTATCGACTTCTCTGCAAGCAGCCGAGGTGACGCCGCCCCCAATAGTTAGCGTCGGCGTGGAAAATTTGGCAGTTATTCCCTCTGGCCCCACTCCCGCCAATCCTGGGGAACTGCTCGGTTCGGCGAGGTTCCGCGACCTGATTCGAAGACTAGAAGCAACGTATGAATACGTGATTGTTGATACCCCACCGGTTCTATCGGCCGCCGACTCGATTGCCGCTAGCACGAGTGTTGGCGGCGTAGTTGTCCTCGTCGACAGCCGCCGCACCGATACGCCTACGCTGCTACAGGTCCGAAGCGACCTCGATCGCGCTGGGGCGAACGTTTTGGGGGCAATACTCAACCGCGACCGAAGCCGCAATGCTGGGTTCTTCTCGCGACGCGACCGCTACGCCTACGAGCGGGCATCTAAGAATCTCGTGTCATGACAACGTTGGTTCCACAGTGCCCTAGAGTCGCCGGAGCCATCGCAGCAAGCAGCACGGTCAGCCATCCGGGCCTGCTCGAGCAGGCGCTTACCATTCTAACGCTCGCCGTGCTTACCCTTGGGCTCCCCACCGAGTGGTTGGTGGCACACGATCCGATCACTCCAATAAACACCGGTGGTAACGCATTGCCATCGGCCGTGTTCTTAGCGTTGGGCTTCATGCTAGCTACCCGCCTGATCGGAAACTGGCGGATCGTGTTGGAGGCGGTCCGCCGAGAGCCGCTCATTTCAGTGATCGTACTTCTGGCGTTCGCTTCGATGCTCTGGAGTCCAGATCCGGTTCAGACCTTCCGTCGATTCGGTGCCTTCTTTATCGCAACCTTGGTTGGCTATTACTTGGTAGTTCGCTATGACCTCGGCAAGATCATTCGAATGCTTGCAATTGTGTTGATGCTGGCGACACTGCTCAACTACATATGGATCTATGCATTGCCCCAGTATGGAATAGACGGCCTTGGCCTCCATTGGATCGGGATCACCACCAACCGAAACGTGCTCGGCCGGCTCACAGTGCTCAGCACGCTGACCTTTGCGATTGCCCAGCGTGAACACCTCTCGATGCGCTTCGTCTATCGATTCTTCATAGTGCTTCAGCTCCCGCTGGTCTTAGGTGCCGGTTCAAAGACATCGCTCGCTAGCTACGGCCTCACCATGGGATTGCTCTTCGTGTACCAGGCGTTCCGAGCGCGCAAAACCCTCTATGGAGCGGTCGCTGTGAGCCTCGGCGGCGCAGCCGCTTTGGGCCTTGCCGTTGCCACGGCGAGTCTCGATGCCATCACCAAGGCCCTCGACCGCGACATCACCCTCAGCGGGCGAACAGTGCTGTGGGAAGACCTAATAAAAGAGGGCACAAAGCACCCTTTTGTGGGACACGGCTGGGAGGCATTTTGGGGCGGTTGGTTTAGTCCATCGCACGAGATATGGATCCGCCACAATTGGCTACCACCGACAGCACACAATGTTTTTCTTGAAATGTTCCTAGCCCTTGGGCTTGCCGGAACAATCCCGTTTGTCCTCCTGATAGCACGCGGGACTATTCGCGCTGCCCGTCATGTCCGGTACGTCGATGGTCCACTCGGTCTATGGCCCCTGGGGTTCCTATCGATGGTCATTATGATCTCGATAACCGAGTCCGGCATCGCAGGCCGAACGATATTCTGGCCGTTGTTGGTCGTAGCGAGCGTGCACGGAGCCAACCTGTCAAGGCGCGTCCTTGAAATGCACGACGAGGAGTTGCCCGAAATCGCGGCGGTCGGTCGGCAACGAAAGACACGATGACGCCTCCCGTCCCGAGCCTCGCAGTCGGCGTCATTACCTATCGTCGACCCGACAGGCTAGAGAGATTGCTCGCAAGCCTCGCGACGATAGCTCTGCCAACCCAAATGCGACTGGAAACCATCGTAATCGTAGACAACGACGCGGAAGGTTCAGCAAAACTCACGGTCGATCGCTGGCTCGACAGGATCCCCGGACTCAACTACGTCTCCGAAACTAGCACTGGCTTATCGGTGGCCCGCAACAAGGCAATCGACTCAGCAGCAAGTGATTGGATAGCCTTCATCGACGATGACGAAGAGGCATCGCGCGATTGGTTGATCGAGCTCACCGAGACCCAAGTGGCCACCAAGGCCGACGCGGTAATGGGAAACACCGTGTTCGCATTCGAGGCGACCCCACCGCCGTGGCTTGTCGGGGCGAAAGTCTATAACTTTGAACCAGCGGTCGGTCACGAGCAACCAACCAAGTACCTGTCGACCAACAATTTGCTGGTTAGAACGTCGATCACCGAGCAGTTAGGGCCGTTGTTCGATGATCGATTTGCAAAGACGGGTGGCGAGGACCATCACCTTGGACACCGACTGACCAAAGCTGGACTGCTGATCGTTCAATCACATCGCGCTTGGACCACCGAATGGGTCCCGGCCGAGCGCATGAAGCTACGCGTCATCGCAAAACGTCTTCAACGCGATGGAAATACTCTCGCCATCGTCGACCTTGCCGATGCGCAAAACGCTTCGGAACGACGCAGTATCAAGCTGCGGCATCTCTTAGAGGGATTCGCAAAACTTCCACTCGGAATCGTCCGTGGCGCTCTGTTTGGCGCCCGCTCGGGCAGGGGCGGTTTGCTTCGTGGCGTTCGTACCTCGCTGATCGGTATTGGCCAGCTAAAGGCTGTAGCTGGCCACGACGTCGTCGGTTACCATGTCGCCGAAAACCATGTCGCCGAAAACCATTTCACCGCGCAGAACAGCGCCTAATAATGAGTCGCCTCCAAGCGCTGCGACGCGATATGCAGACAGAATCTGGTCGCAACGCCCTCTGGGGAATGGCGGCCGAGGCAGGCCAGTTGGTTGTGAGCCTTGGCATTTTCGTCGGGCTCGCTTTGGTGCTCGAGACTGCGGAGTTCGGCCTCTACAGCGCAGTTGTAGCTATGGCGATGATAATGGCCAACTTCGCTCATGCGGGTGGGCACGTCTTAATGATTCGGCGAGTGGCTAGGGGTGCAGACCTCGAACCGGAGTGGCAGCGAACCGTAACAACGGTTGTATTGGGCACAGCTTTGGGCACAGCATTGTTAATGCTGCTGCGCCCAGTGTTTGTTTCCGAGGTCGACGTCACCAGCTTTGCGCTCATCACCCTCGCTCAAACAACCTTCTTCTGGTTAGCCGAAGCCGCCACCCAAGCCAGCCAAGCAATGCGCAAGCTACAGGTTGGGGCTCAATCAAAACTCACCTTCGCTATGGTGCGGCTCGCCAGCCTCGGGGGGTTCACTTTGTTCAGCGATCGCACCCTCGAAAGCTGGGCATACTGGGCGCTGGGTGGGGCACTGGTCGGTTCACTCGGATCGATATTGATCATAGAACGCTCCTTTGGCATCCGCACAAGATTCAAACCACCAACAATGGCCGATCTTCGGATGGGGATGCCGTTCGTACTCTCCGCCACCAGCGACGGGGTCCTCGACAGCATCGATAAACCGCTACTCACCAAGTACCAGTTCACCGAAGCCGCTGGCTTCTATTCGATCGGCTACCGGATCGCAACCATCTCGGTGTTACCGATCATGGCCATGGCTAGGGCAACCGACGCAGCCTTCTTCGAAAAAGGTAAACGCGACCCAGCCGAAGCCTTAGCCTTTGCTCGCAAGCTAACACTGCGCTCCGCGTCGTACGGGCTTGCGGTCGGAGTTGCCCTGTTCTTGGCAGCACCCTTGCTACCTTGGGCCTTCGGCGAAAAATTCGACGATGTCGCCACGGTTCTCAAAGTGGTTAGTGTGCTGCCGCTGCTGCGCGGAATACAGATGTTTCCGGCCAACGCCCTCACCGGCAGCGACCGTCACAACGTCCGTTTAGCCCTGATGATGTCGGCGATGCTGCTCAACCTGGGACTCAACATCATCTTCATCCCCCGCTACTCCTGGAAGGGAGCCGTGGGTACCACCCTGGTAGCCGAAACCGCTTTCGCAATCGCCCTTTGGATCGCTGCCGGACGACTAAAACCCAACGTTGGGTCTGAAGCTGGCCAACCAGTGGCTACCGTGGCTGGCTAGTGAAGTCCAACCCCCCGAAACTATCTCGCCTAAGTCTCTTAGCTCTGTTGGCCGCCGCATTCGGGCTAGTCCTGGCCGCGTGCGGTGAGAGCGTTGGTCCCGTCGATCCGCTTTCGGCCGATTCGCTGATTTCTTTGCCAAGCGGACCCTCTGGCCCGCCGCCAGCGGTCGAACCCGAACCCGGTAATCCAAACCATTTCTTCATAGGCCCCGCTGGCGACGACAGCGCAGACGGTAAAACTCCGGAGTCTGCCTGGCAGTCGTTGCGGCTAGCGATCGAAGGCGCTAAGCCTGGCAACGTTTTTTGGGTAATGGATGGGGTTTACGATGAAACCTACGGCGGACAGGCCCACTACTTCATCGAAGCCTCAGGCACCCCCGACGCTTGGATTCGTTTTCGAGCAATGCCCGGGCACCGCCCAAAGGTCCAGGCATCGACCACTAGCGCCTTCGAGGTTCCAGGAGCATTCGTCGAGATCCAAGGGTTCGAGCTTGAAGGCATCGGCTTCACAACCGAAAACTCCTTCGGATACGGAGTGGTGGGCGCCGCAACTCACCACCTCGTAATCGCCGACAACATCATCCACGGCTTCCCCACTGGAGGCTTTGGTTCACGCGGCAGTTCGCATCTGTTCATCATGAACAATGAGGTCTTCGACAACGCTCTTTGGGATTCCAACCAAGGTTCGGGGATCTCGATGTGGCGTCTAACCGACCACGGATTCGACAACGATGGTGCCGGCTACAGCAACTACATCGTCGGAAACACCGTGTACCGCAACGAGAACCGGGTGTTCTGCGGGTTCTGTGAGGCCGACATCCTGACCGACGGCAACGGCATCATCATCGACGAGAACACCATGAACGAAGCGGGCGACGAGGTCGACTACTCGGGGCGCACTCTCATCGCCAACAACACAGTCTTCGACAACGGCGGCCGCGCCATCAACGTTTTTCGCTCGAACCGAGTCGATATTTTCAACAACACGGCATTTCAGAACCTGCGTACCGAAGACCTCGACGGCTCGAACGCCGAAGTCTCTACCTTTGAGACCAAAGACATCGCTATCGCCAACAACTTGATCGCCCCACGGGTTGACGAATCGGCAATTCGCACCAACGGAAAGAACCAACGCCGACAATCGAACCTCATCATCGGCGATGAGACCGGCACCTCGGGCAATGATTTTCTTGCCACCGAAGCAGCATTTCTCAATCCCTCACTCGATCCAGCGGTCGCCGACTTTAGGTTGCGGATTTCCTCCCCAGCCATCGGTGCAGCCGTTCAGCTACTCGGTCACGACTCCGATGGCCGTGAAAGAGACGAACGGCCCGATATTGGGGCCTACGAGGGTTCCTAAGCTGCCGGTCGCCTCGGCCATCTCTAGAAAGGTCCCATTAGTGAGCAAGGATCGCCAGATCCAACTCTGGGCGGAGCGAACCGGGGCGCTCAAGGTAATCTGGTGAAGTAGACGAACCGCTTAAGCGAGCCCTCGAGCGTGTCGATCCAATGGCATGTCTCAGATTACCGAGCCTTCCCGCCGCCCTGCCTCACGTTTGCTCGCCTTGCTAATGGGCATCGCACTCGCTCTATCGGCCTGCTCCAACACCGAGCTACAGAGTCCTAGCGAAGCAATCGACGATCAGACGTCGGTACTGGGTTCGGCCCAGGGCAACACCTACTACGTCAGCGTTAGCGGAAGCAACGCCAACAACGGCCTATCGACCGGCGCTCCATGGCGCAACCTCACCTTTGCAATTGGTCAGGCACAACCGGGCGACACCGTGCTGGTGATGAATGGTACTTACACGGGCAACATGAACAGCGGCCAAGCGCACTTTGTAATCAACAAGAATGGCACGGCCAACAACTGGATCCGCTTCAAAGCGTTGGCGGGACACAATCCCAAGTTGCTCGCTACCAACACGAGCGCGGTGGAGCTATACCAATCGAGCTATATCGAGGTCAGTGGCTTTGAGATCGTTGGCCAAGGCTTTAATGCAGGCCACAGCTATGGCTACGGAATCGTCGCTAACACAGGACACCACCTACTTGTAGCCAACAACGAGATCTACGGCTTTCCGGTAGGAGGCGTCGGCTCTCAAGCCATCAGTCACTTCGTCATCAAGAACAACGTCATCCACGAGAACTCGTACTGGAACGACAACCAAGGTTCGGGCATATCGATGTGGCGGCCAGCCAACAACGGATTCGGCAATGACTCAAACGGCTACAGCGACTACATCGTTGGCAATACCATCTACGCCAACCAGAACAAGGTCTACGGAAGCGGAATTGGCTTTCCGAACAACATGACCGACGGCAACGGCATCATTCTCGATCAGAACAACCTCACCGGCTACACCGGTCGAACACTGGTCGCCAACAATGTCGTGTTCAACAACGGAGGCAAGGCCATACACGTGTTCATGTCGAGCCATGCCGACGTCTACAACAACACCACTTACCACAACTCTTGGACACCCGAGCTAACAGGACATCGCGCCGAAATCGATACCTACGACGCGACCGATGTGCGGATTGCGAACAACATCGCCTGGCCCAATTCGGGAACCGATGGCGTAGCGCTGACGTCGTCGTCGAACGTATCGAGCTACAACAACATCGTCGTCGGCTCCAACAACGTTGGCTCTAGCGACATCGCTGTTGCCGGCAACCCCGGCTTAGTAAACCCCACCACAAACCCGGGTAGCGCCAATTTCGCTCTCACGGCTTCTTCAAGCGCTA
>CBERPN010000005.1:0-43662 GCA_965524675.1 uncultured bacterium | reverse complement strand
AGAAACGAGGGCGGTCATTTCTTTCATCGGCACATCGCGCCGTCGCCTGAACCATCAACAAAAACAGGCCTTACGGCCCAGCTAGCTGAAACGCTTGTCTGGCTGACTGGACCTAGTCAGGAATGACATCGACGAGCTTGCGGCCCCGCCGGTGCCCGAACTTAACCCGTCCGTCAACCTTGGCAAACAGCGAATCGTCGCCGCCGCGGCCAACGTTCTCACCGGGGTGAAACTTGGTGCCGCGCTGGCGAATGATGATCGAGCCAGCGGTAGCGAAAGTGCCGTCGAATACCTTCACGCCCAAACGTTGGGCGTTGGAATCGCGGCCGTTGCGGGTTGAACCGCCACCTTTGGTCTTCGACATTGTTCAGCCCTTTTGAATCTTGGTGATCTCGATGGTGGCCAGTTTCTGGCGATGGCCCCAACGCTTGCGGTTGTTCGATTTGTTCTTGTAGACGAAACCGTCGATCTTTGGACCTTTGGTATCGGCAACAATCTTTGCCTTAACCGAGGCTCCCGAGTGTTGGGCGGGTGCCGACACCACCCTGCCGCCGTCTACAACTAGGACGGCGGGCTGGTCGACGACGACGGCGACAGCTCCGAGCCGCTCGACATCGAGCCGTTGACCTTCTTCGACCCGGTATTGCTTGCCACCGGTGGCGATAACTGCGTACATCGTCTGACCACGCTAGCCGATCGACGACCCAACCAGACAGTCGGCCCGCACCAACGTAGTGGAAGATTTGTCACTAACAACGCCCGAACGGTGACCCCACACCCGGCCCACCCGCTAGAGGCCGATAGGAATCGTGGTCGTCGTTGTCGTCGTTGTTGTGGTAGTCGTTGTCGTGGTGGTCGGCGGTGGCGTTGTTGTCGTCGTAGTGGGAGGCGGAGTGGTCGTTGTTGTGGTCGTGCCGCCAGGCGGAACGGTAGTTGAGGTGGTCGGCGGCGGCGTAGTGGTTGTTGTAGTGGTTGTCGTCGTGGTGGTTGTCGTCGTCGGAGGCGGTTGTCCGGGTGGCTGCACCACAGTCGTTCCGCCACCAGGAACCGCGATTGTGAGCAGGCACGGATTGTCGACGGTAACGATCGTCACGCTGACATTGGTCTTGCTGACATCGAGCGGGCCAGGGCTCCAGGTGCACGTATACACACCTGAGGCGACCGAGGTAGAGCCGATCGTGGAACAACTAGCGTTAAAGGGCGCACCACCATCGATACTTACGCTGAGGCGTGCGGTAGCGGTCAACGGAATCAGGTCGCCGTCGGAGTCGCGGTATTCGATCGTATAAATTGGTTTCCACGTCGTGTTGTCAATCCAGATGCTGTTGTCGATAACGGTCGCTGTAATCGATCCGGAGATGACCAAGACCTTGGTGTTGTCCCAGGCGGTTGGATGATTGCCGTCGTTAGCCCCAAAGTTCACGACGTACTCACCCTTTTGAGTGAAAGTCATCGTCGGAGTTTTGGTGTTTCCGTTGACTATTACAGGGTTGACAGCATTGTCGCCGCCCAGGTGTGCGTTCCAGGTGAACGTCAACGGGTCAGAATCGGGGTCCGAGGCAGTGCCGACTAACAACAGGCCGGTTCCCGGTGCGATTATCCTGTCGGGACCTGCATCGACGATCGGTGGGGCGTTCGGCCGCGGACCAGGATCGAGACGGAACTTACCCGTTGGTTGAAAAGAGACCCAACTGTCGATGTTGTCGCCGGTCATGTTGGTGATCTCGGCATCGACCCAAGCCGATGTGAACGGTACCGAACTGGCTGGGCAGTGCACCCCGCCGGTCGAGCCGACGTAGCAGGATTGAGTCTCGTTGGTTCCGTCCGGCTGGGTAAACTTCACCTCAAGCATTATTCCGGTGCCTACGAGTTCGCCGAACTGGTTGAACAGGTCGATATCTATCTTTGGCCGCCAGTTATCGCGATCGATCCAATACGACTCGTCTACGCCTGTAGGTGTGATCTCACCGCTTGTCACGGTGACCGAGGCCACGTCGGTCCCTTGGCGGCCGTCGGTATCTTCGGCGGTTATCCGCAACTGGTAGGTACCAGGCTTTGTCCAGCTGACATCGACGATCTCGCCGAGGTTCCCGCTAGGAAAGGTGAGGGAGCTGCCCCCTCCGGTCCACGAGACCCAAACGAGCGGACCATCGTTGTCGGTCGCCGAGCCGACTTGGGTGTGAACCACACTCGGCGGGATCGTCGCATCTGGTCCAGCATTCACCGCCGGAGCGCTGCCTGGCAGCGTTGTCGTGGTCGACGTTGAAGAAGTCGGCGGCGGGGGAACGGTTGAGACGGGCGTCGGAACTGTGTTCCAAGGCAGAGTCGTCGATATCAGGTTTGGAGGCACACCGCCGATCTCTGCTGCGGTTTCGGTCGTCTCGCCCTCGATCTTGTCGTCGAGCGTCCCTATTCCCACTGCGATAGCGACGACGAATACCCCAAGCAACAGTGCATACTCCACCATGGCGGCGCCGCGTTCCGGCCGTGCATTGCTTGAGCGTTGAAGTCGAAAAGCCATGTGTCCTCAGATGCGATCGGTCGTCGCACCCTTCGAGCATCGGCATGTTCAATACGTTTCCATAGTGCCAAATGAACCATTTTGCCCAAGGAAACCTGCCGGTTTGCCATTCGCCAAGAGCATTATGCTCCGGATTGGTTTCGCCTCTCGACGAGCAACCGCATGCCATCGAGCCAATCGACGGCGCACGGGCCAATCAAGGCGTGCTGGACCGTGGTATCGATAGCTCGGCTCCGCATGAACCGGGACAACGGTTCGAACCGCACCTCGCGGTTGACAATTCGACCGAGCTCCTCGCAGTAGCTGCGCATCGAGACCGTTTCGTTACCGCCCCAGTTAGTGATTGTCGCAGGAATCGTAGCCGCCTCGAGAAGCAGCGGAACCGAGCGCACGACGTCATCCTGGAAAATTGGATTGTGGAATGTCTCGTGATCGGCGATGGTCACAGCGTCTCCTCGAAGAATTGCATCTAGCTGGTAGGCGGGTAACCCGCCGTTGACGCCGTACGACAAGTTCATCCTTGCGATGACGGTAGGAACTTTCAGAGTCCGACACAACGTGCGCGCCACCGCTTCCTCGGCGATCTTAGAGACAGAATAGGTGGGTCCGAACAAAGGCTTGCTGTCGCCGAGGGCATCAGTTTCTGTGAACTTGTGCTTTGGATCTGAGTGAAGGTCATACACGACAGAGGAGGAGACGATCAGAATCGCCTTTGCTCGCCGATATTGGCTCATTAGAGCTCCGGTGCCTTCTGCATTTACCCGCAGCGCCTGGTCGAAATCTGCCCCGGTGATATCAGCAGCAAAGTGTAGAACATAGTCAAAGTGCTCAGGCAGTACCTGCCAGTCGGGGTCGGCTAGATCGACCGATGCGGTCGAGACGTTGGCTAGTTCAAGACGCTGACGATTTGCGCCGTTAGCGAATCGAGCGATACCCCATACTTGGTTTTCTCTGGCGAGGTCGACGGCCACGGGAAAGCCCAGCTGGCCGGCAGCACCGGTTATTAAGATTCGTTGATTCCTCAACGAAGGTCGCCAACCTCAAACTCCGCAGCCCTTTTTTCGAGTCGAGCCATCACAGCCTCGACCTGATTGGTTGAGCCGATTAGCGGAGCCGATAGCTCTGCCTCGGTCGCGAACCCCAGTCTTGTATCGACACCGTGCGACAGGTTGAGCACAGCGAGAGCAGCCCGCACAGCATCAGGGTTCTTGGCCGCAATTCGGTTTGCGATATCGAGTGCTCGCGCAACCGGATCCTCAGAGGTTTCGGTCGCCAAGCCCCAGGCGAGGGCTTGCTCACCGTCGAAACGCTCACCAGTGAGGACGAGTAGCTTCGCTCTGTCCGCACCGACCACATGACGTAGACCTTGAGACGCCGACATATCTGGTATTAGCCCCCAGTCTATTTCGACAAAGGCCAGCTTGGAATTTGGCGCGACGACTCGAATGTCTGCGCCCAGCGCCAAATTCAATCCTCCACCCAAAGCACTCCCGTGCACCGCCGCGATCACAGGGACTCGTAGTTCTCGCCAAAGCCAAGCCACTTGCTGGGCCCGGTTAGCTCCTCCATAGGAGAGATCGCCATACGCTGCTTGAATCTTCGCACTGTTCGCATTCAGGTCGCCTGAAGCCATGGCCGCAATATTGGCCGTGTCGAGCCCAGAGCAAAACGATGGTCCGGCGCCGCTGAGTACTACCACCCGCACCGAGTCATCCTCGGCCATCCGAGTGGCAGCGATGCGCAAACTCTCCATGAGCTCACCGTTGAGTGCGTTGTGCTTATCCGCGCGATCGAGTCGAACATGAGCTACGTGGTCTGCAAATCTGACATCGAGGTGAGTTAACTCGGAGTACATAGAATTCACTCGCTGCGACTCGGTATCAGACGAGTCTTTCCAAAGATGTTTCCGTAGAGGATTCGGCCTTCTTCGTCGAGGGTTACACCCGCCCCGAGACCGTTATAGCGCGACCCTCCGACGATGTAGTGAAACATCGACTCCCCCGTCGTCCAATCGACTCCCTCAATGGTCCACTTACCGTCGCGGGTTCCGCACACATAAACCATGTTGGAACCCTGACCCACAAATGGAACCGAGTTTGGCGATGAGACCTCAGTGTTGATCCAGACCGAACAAAGCTCGCGGGTTGCTGGGTCCCACTCGAACTTGTGCAGCCCGTGCGGCGTGTACTGCTCGTGATGACCCAAGAAAAATACGAGTAGCCGAATTCCGCGAGCCGGGAAGGTTTCGGGGATAGACGCTGGCTCGTTGTTGACCGTCATCGCGCCATAGCCACTCACGGTGATGGATTGCTCGGTCTGAATCGCCTCAATACCGGGATCACCCATGTTCGCTGGCCCCATGCCTGCGATCCGGCGCGAGGGAGCTCCGGGGAGTTGCTCCCAATCATCGGGGATCGCATCGCGCCACAGCAGCGTGATGTTCACTACCTCGCCACCGTCGCCGATCACCACGAAGCAATCCTGGGCACCAAAGCCCATCAAGCTAGGCGTGGTTCCCGACCCCACCCCGGTCTCGTTCAGATACTCGGCACACCAGGCGCCGTCGGAAGTGTCGAGCGAGAGTCTCTCGCCAGTCCATACGACCCTGTGGATGTGGTCGACCGAATTGACATAGATGCCGTTAGTTTCGTCGATGCAAACGCTGGTACGGACCCAGCCGTATCCGGTGTTGCCGCGTTCGGCCTCAAGGCGGGCGCAGTGCTCAGCGGCATTTTCGGCCGCCCCCGGTAGCTGAATTGCATCGTACGACGAGAAATCCCTGGCTAAGCAGACCACCCATCCATGGTCGGTCGTGAGCACTATTCGACCGTCGAACGTCAGATTTGCACCAACGAACAGGCCTTCGATGTGTGCAGGTTTTTCCCACCTGTCCCGCTCAACGATTGCTGACGTTGGATCGGAAGGATCGACCTCGACGTAGGCCACAGCCCCGGTCTTGCGCCCAAGAAACAAAGTGTTGTCGCAGTCGAGCAGTGCATACACACCGTCGAGACCCGTCATGAACTGCATCGCCAGCACTATCGCGTGGTCGATTGCCTCCTTGCCGCCAAGTGAGTCGAGACCGACGAGGTGAGCCTCCATCTCCTCGACCGACACTGGCGAATCATTACCTAACGTCAGTGTGGCGAGCACCTCGAGCGTGTCATAGTCGAGTTTTGCGATCTGTTGACGCCCGTTGCTCCAAATGACTCGTCGACCATCTCCATACCGGCTCGAGATGAGTCCGCCGAAGTGACCTGGCCCCAGCCAGGAGTATTGAATCTCGGCTTCATCGAGAGTTTTTGAGGGACCAACTGGACCGGCTAGCGAGGAGTTGTCCTGCTGGTCGCACCTGCCATGTGCCATCGCGTAGCCGCTGTTGGCAAGGAACTGATTTCTTGGACCTATCGCGTCCGTTGTTGCCAGGGTCATCCCCGACGGTACTAGTAGCTGAGCAGGTGGTCGTCAAGAACGAAGCCACCACCCTCGCACACTTCGCACGTGTGCGACATCGATTCGATGAGGCCCTCGCCGATTCTCTTGCGGGTCATCTCGACCAAACCAAGCTCGGAGATGTCGTACACCTGGGTGCGGGTCTTGTCTCGCGACAACGCCTCGCGGAACACTCTGGCTACCTCTTCGCGATTTGAACGCTTCTCCATATCGACGAAGTCGATGACGATGATGCCGCCGATATCGCGCAACCGAAGTTGCCGGGCGATCTCCTCGGCGGCTTCGAGATTGTTCCGATAGACGGTTTCTTCGAGACTCGACTTACCAACGTTCTTGCCCGTGTTCACGTCGATCACTGTGAGGGCTTCGGTACCTTCGATGATGAGCGAGCCGCCCGATTTAAGCCAAACCTTCTTATCGACTGCCTTACGTAGCTGTTCGGAGATGTGTTGACTCTCAAAAAGGCTGAGCTTTTCCTTGTCGCGATCGAAGTACTCGACACGATCGGCTAGCGCGGGGGTGATGCTCGATACGTAGTCGCGTACCTCTTCGTACAGTTTGCGGTCGTCGATGATGACGCCGCGATAGTCCTTGCTGAACTCTTCGCGGATAATCCGCAGCGACATGTCGGGCTCGCGGTAAAGCAACCCAGGCTTTTTAGTCTTAGACGCTAAGTCTTCGATGCTCTTCCATTGCTGAGCCAAACGGGCAACGTCGTTTTCGATTTCTTCGGCGGTCACATTCTCGGCCGCTGTACGAACGATGAGTCCGTGACCCTTTGGCCGTACGCGGTCGAGAATACTTCGAAGACGCTTGCGTTCCTTGTCGGGAAGTCGCTTCGAGATGCCGTAGGTGCCGCTGTTTGGCACCAGCACAACAAATCTGCCCGGCAGGGAAACCTCTTGGGTTAGCCGAGCTCCCTTGTGGGCGATCGGGTTCTTTGTGACCTGGCAAACAATATTTTGCCTTGCCTTCAGGACATGTTCGATCTTTGGCTGTTTTCCCTTGGCTTTGTCCGCCTCGTCGAGATGAAGGTCGCCTCGGTACAGCACTGCATTCTTGGGGGTGCTGATATCGATAAACGCCGCTTCCATTCCCGGAAGAACATTCTGAACCTTACCCAGGTAGATGTTTCCGTGTATCTGGCTGACATCATCGGACGGGCGCGAAACGTAGTGCTCGATGAGGGCACGACCTTCTAGTACGGCAATCTGGGTGGCGTCGTCGCGGCGACTCACACACATCATGTAGCGTCCGACCGGCTTGCCTTTACGCTCGCGACCGCGACGAGCCTCAAGCTGTTCGGCGGTGAGTTCAACGCTGGACCCGGTCAGTGCCTCGACAGGCTGGCTACTTTCACCGCCTCCTCCGCGGCGCCTTCCGCCACGGCGCCGACGACGCTTTGCGCCAGCTTCGCCTTGTTTCTGGTTGCCAGACGAACGATCTTTGTTCGGTTCGTTGCTGTTGGCAGACTCTTGAGGTTTTCGGCCTTGGTTCGATCGGCCACCCTTGCCGCCGCGACGATTGCGGCCACGGCCGCCACCAGATGGCTTTTGTTCGCCTTTGTCGTCGCCGGATTTCTCAAGCGCAACAGGCGCGGGCCTGCTGTCGCCGATTTTAGGCCTCGACGCAGTGCTGTCTGTTTGTTCGTTTTGCTTCGGCTGCCGGGGCGTTTGATCGCCTGAGCTTGCCTCGACCGTGGGGTCGGTCATGTAAATCCCTTCTCATACCGTTCCCATTTCTAGGGTTACGGTTGCGGACATCCCGGCGACGAGGGGTTCTCGTGCGGGGCCGCCTAGTTCGTTGTTAATCCATTGATGGGTCCGCAGGACCCGAGCCGTATCGGACGGCATTTCGATCGCACGCAAGAGTTCAGCTGGGCGAAGCGCCCGTGGCTGTGTACCCAATTCAGCGAATAGCTGAGCGTCGTCGTCGACATCGAGCGCCATTATCTGGGGCCTGATGTCGTCGGTCATAGTCTTACCTTTTCGTTCTCTCTCAAGGAGCAGCGTATCGGCCGCTAGTGCACTAGCGACAGCTTTGCGTAGCGCTATCTCATCGGTGTCGATTCTGAAGCGCCATGTACAGCTTGTAATGGCTTGTTGTAGTGATAGTTCCTTGCGA
The DNA here is from genome assembly GCA_965524675.1 of uncultured bacterium. GTDB lineage: Bacteria > Actinomycetota > Acidimicrobiia > Acidimicrobiales > SHLQ01 > CALLQB01. The sequence continues at coordinate 35,564 of CBERPN010000005.1, read as the reverse complement.
TCGATTTCGACTAGTGCATCGACAGAGATACCAGTGGGGCTTGCTTCGTCTATTCGCAGGCGAACCTGGTCGATGTCGAGAATCTTCCCTGTTACCGCCTGTCCAGCGCGTTCCATGTGGTGCGCCTGGTCGGTATCTACAGCCAACACAACATCTGGGCTGATATCGATGTCGAGGTACTCGCCCTCGGACTCAAACCCAGTCGGCAGCGCCAGTCCAAAAGCAAGCTTTGGCCGCGGGTTGAACCCTTCGCTATAGGCCACGGGGACCAATGTCATCCGAAGTGTGCGTTCCCAGACCCGAGCCATGTCGCGATGGCTGGTAAAGCGAATCTTGCCGTGCTTGCTGTAGCGGAGCCGGAGCCGTGACGGGTTTGGTCTGGTCATGTAGTTGCGCCGACCGACGTCGACCGAGACGCCAATTCGACCGGAACAAAACCGCCGCTACTCAGGTCCTGGCCCGTTCCCTGGCTTCCTCCGGCGGGCGCAACCGCCGAGGCCACGACGTGTTCGATTCCGTATCCGGTACAAGCTCCGCAGTCGTAACAAGGGGTCCAACGGCAGTCTTCGAGGCCTACCTCCTCGAGTGCGTCGCGCCAGTCTTGCCACAAAAAGTCCTTGTGCAACCCAGCCGATAGATGATCCCAGGGATGGACTTCCTGCTCTTCGCGATGCCGATACGCATAGCCTTCGACCGACAGCCCCGCTCGGCCCATCGCGTCGACCCAAAGATCGCGATCGAAAAATTCCGACCACTCCTGAAATGTACCTCCGCTGCGCCAGACGTCTTCAATAACAGCACCGAGGCGACGATCGCCGCGGCTCATTATTCCCTCGACAAGGGTTGCTTTGGGATCGTGCCATTTGAGCTGCACCCCTTTGGAATGCCGGAGATCGTCGCGCAGCAACCCAATCTTGCGTTGCAGCTCTTGTTCGGTGTTTTGCCCAAACCACTGAAAAGGTGTGAACGGCTTGGGGACGAAACCTCCCACCGATGCCGTGACCGACGCGTTCTTGTTGTACTTCTTACCAATCGCTACACAGTTGCGAGTGAGTTCGGCGATGCCAAGGGTGTCCTGGTCGGTTTCGGTGGGAAGTCCGATAAGAAAGTAGAGCTTTACTCGTCGCCACCCCTGGGAGTATGCAGATTCGACCGCACCGTAGAGGTCTTCTTCGCTAATGAGCTTGTTGATGACCTGACGCATCCGCCAGGTGCCTGCCTCGGGGGCGAAGGTAAGCCCGGTACGTCGGGCCTTCTGGATCTGACTAGAGATGCCCACCGTAAACGCATCGACCCGTAGGCTCGGCAACGCAACCGACACCTTGCCGCCGTTGTACGAGGTTCGCATCGCCTCACCAACGACTGCTTCGACTCCGCTGAAATCGGCGGTGGAGAGTGAGGTAAGCGACACCTCGTCGTAGCCGGTTCTGCGCAGACCGCTCTCGATCATTGAGGTCACCTGTTCGGCTGGGCGTTCACGAACCGGCCGGGTGATCATGCCCGCCTGGCAGAAACGACAGCCTCTGGTGCAACCTCGAAACACTTCGACGTTGAGACGATCGTGGACAACTTCAGAAAGCGGAACGAGCTGGTTCTTGGGGTAGGGCCATTCGCCAAGGTCGGCAATAGTTCGCTTCTCGACCTGGGTAGGAATGTCGGCAGAGCATGGCGTGACCGACGCTATGCGGTCTTGGTCGTAGGCGACCTCATACATCGATGGAACGTAGACCCCAGCGACCTTCGCCAGTTCGGTCAACACTTCGGAGCGCGCGCCTTCGCCGCGTCCGGCGGCTTTCCACTCGCGCACGACATCGGTAATCTCGCCCACGACTTCTTCGCCATCGCCTAGTACAAAGAAGTCAACAAAGTCGGCCAAGGGTTCCGGGTTGTAAGTACAGTGCCCGCCGGCAGCGATTAGCGGGTGATGGGCCTTGCGCTCGTTGACCCGAATTGGCACTCCGGCAAGGTCGACGCAGTTGAGAAGGTTTGTGTATACGAGTTCTGCCGACAGGTTGAATGCGATCAGATCGAACTCGCCTGCAGGCATGTGTTGATCGACCGAGAACAGGGGAAGGTTATGTTCGCGAAGTTTCTCTTCGAGGTCGACCCACGGGGCATAGGATCGCTCGGCGACGGCATCGTCGCGCTCGTTGATGATCTCGTACAGAATTTGCAAGCCCTGATTGGGGAGCCCGATTTCGTACGTATCTGGGTAAGTAAACAGCCATGAAACCTTGTGCGGCGCATGATCGGGCTGCTGCATCCCCGCTTCGCAGCCAATGTAGCGAGCAGGCTTAGACACCAACGGCAGAATCTCTTCAAGCTCATCCCAAATAGATTCCATAGCCGCAAACCATAGCCGCAACGCGATTAGCTGGCGTTCCCCGGCCACGCAGGCCGCGGCCCTCAGGCTACGGGCTGGCGCCCTCCGCCTTACACCGCTCGGATCGCCCTCAAATTACTGGCAAAATGTCCGCTCACCGGTCATTGCAACAGTAATTTGGGCTTGGCCAAGTTTCAGGGCGCCCAAGCGCCCGGATTGAGCCTGCGGGAAACTAAGAGAACCGGTGCAGATGCACGCTTAGTACTAGGCCTATCGATGCGAAGCTGGTGATAACGCTTGAGCCGCCGTAGCTCACGAAGGGCAATGGAATCCCGGTTACGGGCATTATGCCTAGGTTCATACCCACGCTTTGGAAAACCTGAAACAGAATCATCGCCAACACCCCCACGCAGATCATCGTTCCGCCGAGATCGTGCGTTAACGATGCGATTCGCCATATTCGAAAGACCAGCGCCACAAATAGCACCAGGAGCGTGGCGCTACCCGCAAACCCGAGCTCCTCCCCGGCCACTGTAAAGATGAAGTCGGTTTGTTGTTCGGGCACAAGGTTGCTGCGGGTCTGGGTGCCTTCGAAGAGCCCTTGACCCCATAAGCCGCCGTTGCCGATGGCGATCTGAGCCTGGTCGACGTTGAACCTGGTGGTTTGGGCGGCAACTGATTCGCCGTCCTCATCAAAGAGGGATGTAAACCGGTCGATCTGATACTGCTTGAGTTGGCCACTCGAAATGGCTGCTCCGCCTAGAAAAGCGACCACGATGAGTACCACTGCGACCTGACGCGGTTTGATCCCGGCAACCAAAACCATTCCAGCCAGGATTGCGAGATACACAAGGATGGTTCCGAGGTCGGGCTGCAGAAAGATCAGGCCCATCGGGATACCAGCGAGCAGCGTGGCTAGGCCTATGTCACGAAATGTCACCGACTCTTGTCGCGAAGCTAAAAAGCTGGCCATCGCGACGATGAGAACGACCTTGCCGTACTCCGAGGGTTGCACCTGGAACGATCCGAATTGAAACCACGAACGGGCACCATTCACGACTCGACCGGTTACCAAGACGCCCACCAACAGAGCGATCAGCCCAAAATAGCCAATGGGGACTAAGGCGCGAAGCTTTCGATAGTCGATTGCGGCGACCGCGCCCATTACAAAGAGACCGAGCACGATAAAGGTGCCTTGCCTGGATAGGAAGGCGAGGTTGGCTGGCTGTTCAGCGGTTGCGGGTCCGCGAGTCGCCGAGTAGACGAGCAAGGTTCCGAACCCTGAAATCCCGACTACGAGAGCGACGAGTCCGTAGTCGATGTGATGCCACCACACCGGCTTGTCGCGTGCGATGCGTTTGTTCATAGCGAGGGCGGTCATGGCTCGCTCCCCTCGACCGTTTCGCCTTCAACTGCGGCCTCGACGCTATCGAATGACTGCTCAGCATACAGTTCAGCTCGGATCTGTTCGGCGGTGCGAGCTTCACCGACCGCGCCGTTGGCGATCGCGTGGAAGATCTTCGCGATTAGCGGTGCGGCCGACCTGCTACCAAACCCTGCCTCCTCGAGGATGGCAACCGCTACATAGGCGGGCACCGGTGTGCGTTGCAGTTCCTCATCGAACCTAACCACTGGGCCAAAGGCTGCGAACAAAGCGTTGTCGGCTTGGCCAATGCGCTCGGCGGTACCCGTCTTGCCAGCGACCGGCCAGGCCTGCAAGGGAAACGGTGGCGTGATATCAGCGAAGGCGGCATAGGCCGTGCCGCCATTGGTGCTTTCGGTTGGCGGAACCTTCGGTACGCCGAGCAGCCCATCGAGGATTCGTTCAGCAACGTCGGCGGGGATCTCAAATTCCCGGGCGATACGTGGCGAGAACTCTCGTAACACTTCGCCCCCCAAGGCTTCGGGGGCGCGAACCGAGGCCACGATGTTTGGGTTAAAGAGGGTGCCGCCGTTGGCTAGAGCAGCGTATGCGTTGGCTAGCTGGAGCGGGGTGACAACGAGGTCAGATTGCCCAATGGCTAACTGAATGTTGTCGCCAGATCGCCAGTCGCGGGTGGGAAAGATGTCGGGATTGTCGTCGTGACGTTGCCTGCGCCGTTCGGGGGTGGGAACGTAGCCCTTCTTCTCTGACGGCAACGCTATTCCGGTTGTGGATCCGAATCCGAAGCGCTCGGCAACATCTTGAATTGCGGTGTCGTCGTCTTCGCGTTCGTTAATCCAGAAACCTTCACCTAGTTGATAGAAGTAGGTATCGCTAGATTCGGTTATGGCGTTGCGTAGATCGATGCCGTTATAGCGTTTGCCAGCGTTGCGGAATCGACAACCAGCTGCGCTCTGCTCTTCGGCGATGTCTTCGTCGGTACCTTTTATCTGACAGCTCTGTGCGGTGTAGACCGGGCCGTGGTCGATGAACTGGTCCATCTCGGGGATGAAAGGTAACGAGCCAAACAGCTCGAACTCGTGGGCGGCGATCGCTGTGAACGGTTTGAAGGTCGAACCCGGCTCGTACAGACCAGTGACTGCTCGGTTTACGAAGGGGTTGTTGAGCGCCAACAGGCTTTCGTACCGGTCTTGTGGAATTCCGCCGACAAACTCCGAGATGTCAAAGGTTGGGTTACTGGCCATGGCGAGGACTTGGCCAGTTCTGGGATCGAGGATCACCGCGGAGCCGGCTGTAGCCAAGAACGCTGGATCGCCTGGATCGTCGGGCTCTTGATCGCGGGCGTTAGCCAGCGCAAAGGCCAACTCATCTTCTGTTTTGGCTTGGAGATCGATATCGATTGTGAGCCAAATATCGTTGCCAGCTTGGGGAAACTGGCGCTCCTCATCGAACTCTCGAACGATTCGGTTAAGGCGGTCTACTTCAAACTTTCGTTGTCCGGGAATCCCACGGAGCTGATCCTCAAAGAGGCGTTCGATGCCCTCCTTACCTATCTCGTCGCGGCGTTGATAAGGCTTGGAAGAAAGGTTGTAGAACGATTCGGGATTCTCCAACGATGCCCATTCGCCCCCGATTCGACCAACCCAACCAAGGATGTGGGCCGCGTACTTGCCATATGGATAGTGCCGGATGGAGCGCTCGCTTACAGTGACCCCGGGGAACAGATCGGGCCGCTCCCCCACCGACACCAGCAGGTCGTCGCTCACGTCCCAAACCAGCGGCACCTGTTCTAAGTCAGTGTAATTGGCATCGTCGAGTGCTCGTCGTAAGGTCGACACTTTGACTAATTCGCGGCCACCCGATCGATTGATTTGCGAAGCCAATCGGTCGAACATCTCGGTCTGGAAGGCGTCTCGTTCCTCGGGGTCGCGCGGTGAACCCTCGTTCAGAGCCAGCCGATCTATTTCGACCACGTTGGTGAGCCGATTCTCGACTAGGACTTTGCCACTGCGGTCGAGGATGCGGCCGCGGGGGCCCTGCTCGCGGACAATCCTGATGATGTTTTCTTGTGCCTGGAACTGAGCCTGCTCGGCCGCCACAACCTGAACGAACCACAATCGCACAAAGAGCGCGATGAACAGCGATACGCCAACAATCGCGATAATGCGCAGTCGAAATCGGGTGAGCTCGGGAGTCATGTCGCGATAGAACCTATGCGACCGCTCGTAGTTCGCGCGGTCGGCCGTATCCCCATCTCACAGCGGCCATAACCAGGGGTGCCAGCAATGCGTTGAGTAGAGCCACACCGAGCAGAACGCTAATGAGCCCTCCTGTTGCGACTCCACCGCCACCCACGAGGGCGCCCACCACCGCCAGAACGATCACACCTAGGGCGCTCGAAACAGCGCACGCTCCCGCAGCGAACCACCAGGTCGGCCGGAACGCCCTTTCACCGGCGATTCCAGCGCCATACACGACTAGGCAAAACGCTAGTCCGGCAAGGCCCAGCGGGGTCTCTAGGACGACGTCGTAGGCGAGGCCCATCCAGAATCCCGCGATTGCGCCGCGGTTCGGTCCGGCCACGAATCCCGAGATCGCTGCCAACGCTAGAATCAGTTCAGGTGCGATCCCAGCAATTCTCAGTTCGGTAAAGAGTGTGGTCTGAAGGACTAGGGCGATTGTCGTCACCAGTCCAAGTCGAATTGCGTTGATGGTCACCCCTGCTCCTCCTCGACTTCAAATAGGACCACATTGACAAAGCCGATTGCCGCGGGGGCTGTGTTGAGTTCTACCTCTAGCTCTAAGCCGCGATCTTTTGGGATTACGTTGCTGACGATTCCGATGAGCAGTCCGGGCGGGAATCGACTGCTTCGTCCGCCGCTAGTAACGACTAGGTCGCCGACCGCAACGCTTTGCTTGATGCCTTGGTCGACCGTGATGCTGCGCGGCGATCCGGAACCATTGCCATGAGCCAAACCAACCTCATCGCGATCGGTGATTCTTACCCCGACGGTGAAATCGGCATCGGTGATGAGTTGCACCAGCGAGCGCTTGCTATCGACTCGTGACACTCGACCGACCAAGCCCGAACCTGTTACCACCGGCATGCCTTCGCGAACACCATCGGAGGAGCCTCGGTCGATTTCGACCGACAGGCTCGCGAAGTTGCCGACGGGGCCGGTGATTACTTCGGCGGCAAGAACATCTTGCCCGTCGAGATAGTCGAGCGACAGCTCTCGGCGGATCTGTTCGAGTTCGAAGCGATCGACATCTTCTTGGAAGGACTCGCCCTCGAATTGGGCTATCAGGGCGCGAAGTTCGGCGTTCTCTCGTTCCAGATCTCCGTAGTTGAACAAGCCCTCAAAGCCATTGGAGATCGGCTTGGTTATGGCAGCGCCGACCGAACGAACAGGACTGAAGATGTCACGGGCGGCGCCCTGCGCTGACTCGATTGGTCCGAACCCGCGAAAGTCGAGCGTAAGCAGAGTCAGAGCGCTTAGCACCAACAGCCCAAGGGTGTACCAAGTTCGCCCGCCCTGGGTAGGTGCGGCCACTGGGAACTGCTACCCGGTGCTCGACGAGAACAAGATGCCTTTCAACGCTTCGAATTCTTCAAGCGATTGCCCCGAGCCGAGGGCTACAGAGTACAGAGGATCGGGAGCGATTCTGATTGGCATTCCGGTCTCGTCTTCGAGCCGTGCTTCGAGCCCGGTTAGCAGTGCCCCGCCGCCTGCCAAAGTAATGCCAGACTCCATGATGTCGGCTGCCAATTCGGGCGGTGTCTTGTCGAGTGTGACTTTGACGGCATCGCAGATCGCCGCCACCGGCTCTTCGATGGCTTCGCGGATTTCACCGGTGTTGATGACGATGGTCTTGGGCAGGCCAACCACTAGGTCGCGGCCGCGGATCTCGGCCTGCATTTCTTGGCGAAGCGGCCAAGCCGAACCGAGCGCGATCTTTATCTCTTCGGCGGTACGTTCACCGAGCGCTACGCTGTATTCCTTCTTGATGTACTGGATGATGGAGTCGTCGAGATCGTCGCCGCCCGTCCGTACCGATTGGCTCGCCACCACTCCACCGAGCGAGATAACGGCAACTTCGGTGGTGCCTCCGCCGATGTCGACAATCATGTTGCCGGTGGGTTCTTGCACGGGAAGCCCAGCACCTATCGCAGCTGCCATAGGTTCTTCGATTATGTATGTCGGTTTGCGAGCGCCTGCGAACTCGGCTGCCTCTTGAACAGCGCGACGTTCGACACCGGTGATTCCGGACGGAACACAGATAACCATGCGGGGCTTTGCCCACTTGCGGTGATGCACTTTCTGGATGAAATAGCGCAGCATCGTTTCGCAGATGTCAAAGTCGGCGATGACGCCGTCTTTGAGCGGACGGATCGCTCGAATATGGCTGGGGGTGCGGCCGATCATGCGCTTTGCTTCGGCTCCGACCGCCAGCGGGCGTCCGTCGAGGACGTTGACTGCCACTACCGATGGCTCGTCGAGCACAATGCCTTCGCCGCGTAAGTACACCAAAGTGTTCGCGGTGCCGAGATCGACCGCCATATCGCGTCCCATCACGATCCCTAAGGAGCTTAGTATCTCTACCCTGCGCTTTTGCCTCTACCTTCGCTGTGGGCGCCCGCCCAATAATGCGAGTTTGCTGTCGCGAACCTCAAGGGGTCCACTACTCACCGCGAGATCTTAGGTACTGCTGTAACACAACAGCAAAGAGTTGACCTAAAAGTATCAAAACTCCAGGTCAGAGCGTTTTAACACCAGCAACACCAGCAACATTGAACTCATTTAGCCCACAGGGCACTCTAGCGTTCATGCCAAGCCGGGGAAGAAAATTCCGATCTCGCGAGCTGCGGAGTCGTTGCTGTCGGAACCGTGGATGAGATTCTCGGTCATCTCAATTCCGAAATCACCGCGAACGGTGCCTGGGGCAGCGTCGGCGGGGTTGGTAGCCCCCATCATCGTGCGAACCAATGCAAAGGTATCGTCGGTGGGTCCCTCGACAACCATCGCTACCACGGGCCCGCGACCCATGAAGGCCTTGAGGTCGGGATAGAAACCCTTCTGGAGATGTTCGGCGTAGTGCTCGTCGAGCGTCTCGCTCGCCAGCGTGCGCAACTCCATCGCTACAAGACCAAGGCCCCGTTGTTCGAGTCGAGAAATGACTTGGCCGACCAACCCTCGTTCGACGGTATCGGGCTTGCAAAGGACCAGTGTGCGACTACTCATAGTGCGCTGAGCGTACCGCCAATTCGTTCTGGTCGGGCAGGTGGCCCCCAGAGGGGCCACCATCCCGACCAGTTCAGATTTTAACAGCTGACCCGGATCCGACGAAGATCATCGCGAGGCTATGAAACGAAGATCATTTCGAGGCTATGAAGCTTGGTGCCGTCTTCACGATTCCAAATAGTGATCGTGTGGGTTCCCGCGGTCAAGAACACACTCTCGGGATTGGACCCGTCACGATCCATTGCTAGATCGTTAATAAAGTTGATTGGGTCTTGGGCGGTGTCCCAAAGCCAGTCGTTTGACGAGGTATCACCGTCGAAGGTGACCCAGAATGAATTGTTCCCGCCGCTCGTGGCCTTAAGTAGGCCGTTGACTTGATAGGTACCGGAGACCGGAATATTCAACACGCAGGTTGCCGAGTTGGGGTTTCCGGCACCACCCATGTTGTTTCCACTGGGCACCTCGAAGAACTTGGTGGAACCATCTATTCCAAGCTCCATATCGCCAGTGAGGATGAACTCGTGCCAATCACATACGAGGCTCGGGGTGCGCGGCACCCATTCGAACCAGCCGTTACAGGCCAACCGGTCGGTCAGGCTGTAGTACTCGTTGTTCGTACAGTAGTTGGCTGTTTCGGCTCCGGTGGTGAACAACTCAGCGTTGTTGACGGTGTCGCTTTGCACACCATCAACCGTTACCGACGAAATCCTTAGGTTTCGCGATGAGTTTCCACCGCTGTCAAAGCTCACTCTGATGTCGTAGATATCTACCGTCGAGGAATGGGTGTGCTGATAATCGGTCCAGCTCGTACTGACCGTCCATGTCTCAACGACCGTCCCGTTGATCTCCAGGCTCATCTGCTCGCCGCCAGAGGTCCCCTTTGCATCGACCACGATGTCGGATCCGAGCGGTGCGCCCACGTTGATCAACGCGATGCTATGCAGCATCGTGCCATCTTCGCGTTTGTAGATCTTGATAGTGTGAGCCCCGGCTGCAAGGTTCACCTGCACGTCAGCTCCTCCGTTGTCGGAGTTCACTCGGTCGAGAACAAAGCCACCAGATCGTTGGGTACCCCACGTCCAGCCATCATTCGGAGCACCGTCGATTTGGACGAAGAACGAGTCGTCGGTGCCGCTGGGGGCGGAGACATCGCCCTCGATTTCGTACACTCCGGCCGTCGGTACGTTCACCTCACAAGTCGCCCAATCATTGCTTCCCAGGCTCCACTCGCTGCCGACACCATTTGGCGCATAGAGGAATTTCGAGCCAGAAGTCTTCGCGAGCTTCATTTGGCCGTTTCGTTCGAACTCGTGCCAATCACAATCAAGATCGACTGTTCTTGGAACCCACTGGAACCAACCGTTACAGGACATCGTGGTGCTGGAAACGAATTACTCGTCGTCGGTCCAGACGATACCAGGGCAAGCACCATTGTTCATCAGTTCATCTTTCACGAGCGACACCGTCTGTTGGCCGTCGATCGTTACCGAGGCAACCTTGAGGTTCTTGTCGTTTCCACCGCTGTCTCCGTCATTATCGAATCTGACTTTGATGTCGTAGATGTCGACGACCGAGTCATGGATGTAGTTGAAATCGGTCCAAGCGGTACCAACGGAACCCCAGGTCTTTACGATCGAGCCGTTGATCTCCAACCTCAATTGCTCGGCCCCGGTATCGCCCTTGGCTTGAACAATGATGTCCGACCCCGTCGGAATCGTGGTCGGGGGCACAGTTGTGGCCGGGATCGTCGTGGTTGGCGGGATCGTCGTTGTTGGCGGGACCGTCGTGGTGGTGAGCGGAACCGTGGTCGACGGCGCGATCGTGGTGTCGATGGGGACGAAGCCAACGATTGTGGGAAGCGCACCGATCTCCGACGCCGTGTTCGCGACCTCTGCTTCGGTGTTGTCCTCAAGCGTGCCAAGCACTGCGAGGCTGCCGCCAACGATAATCGCTAAGAGCAGAGCGTACTCGGGGGCCGAAACGCCGCGCGAGCCTCGATCATATCGTTCCGCTAGCCCGCGGATAAGGGAAATCAAAGAAGCCATTGAAGGCACCTTCGACACGCCAGCTCAATTTCCTAATGGGTCAAACGACCCGAATGACCAGCAACATGACGACCTAGCCGCGGCTAAGTCCCGCTTGCGGCGATTGCCGCTCGAGCCTCGCCCACCACATAGAACGAACCAAAAACAACTATCGGCTCATCGCCATCGACTATCGAGGTAGCACGGTCGATCGCTTCCGCCACAGGCACTGCGCTCTCTACCGACGCGCCCAGAGAGCTAGCAGCTGCGGCTACATCTGCTACGTCCATCGCCCGCTCAGAGTTCGGTTCGGTTGCAATAACAAAGTCAGTGCTCCCGACCTCAAGAGCGCTCAAAAGTTCTAGCGGGTCACGACCGCCGAGCATTCCCACCACGATAACCCTTGAGCCAGCGGCTCCGAGATGGTCACGAATAGTCGACGCCACGGCCGCTCCAGCCTCAGGGGTGTGGCCGGCGTCGAGCACGATCAAGGGATCGGTACTCACGATCTCGAACCGGCCAGGTAGCGAGACATTGGCAAGTGCCTCTTCCACGACGTCGGCTGGCAACTCGGCTTGAAAGAACTCCTCGGTCGCGGCGATGGCTAGTGCAGCGTTCTCGCCTTGGTGTTCTCCGTGCAGCGAAACGAAGACGTCGTCGTAGCGACCTCGTGCGAAGATGTCGACGAGTCGGCCGTCGACGGCCACACGGCTATTTGTGGATCCGAAGTCTCGCCTCACCCACTTGACCCCGGCCGAACGCTCGGAGTCAAATATCGAGAACAGCTCGGGATCGGGCTCGCCTAGCACCACCGTCGATTCAGCCTTGATGATTCCCGCCTTCTCGGCAGCGATCCGTCTCTTGAAATCACCTTTACGGTTCGTGTGATCTGTGCCGACATTTGTGATTACGGCCACCTGGCTATCGACAACGTTCGTCGCATCGAATCGACCGAGCAGGCCAACCTCGACCACGGCAACATCAACTGCGAGATTGGAGAACCATTGAAAGCTGGCCGCGGTCAACAACTCGAAATACGACGGCGCTATCTCGGCACCTTCGGTTAAGAGCCGAAGGTCCGTGAGCACAGCGGCGAGGTCATCGTCGGTAATCTCGATGCCGTTCGTACGAAACCTTTCATTCATTGCCGATACGTGCGGGCTTGAGTACGAACCAACGTGAAGGCCCATCGCCACCAGCAACTGGGTAATCATCTGCACCGTCGAGCCCTTTCCGACGGTGCCCGTAACATGAATTACGGGGTAGGTACGATGAGGATTGCCGAGCGTTTCGAGCAGCGCCGTGATCGAGTCGAGCGACAAGCCCTTAGTGTCGCCCGCACTAATATCGGCCCGCGCTGACGCTCTCGCCTCGGAGTTGATATGGCGGTCGAGCCAGGCCCAAGCCTCAGAAAGATTCACCGCCGCAGACTATATTGCTTTTCTTCGCCTCCGGCGCTCCGCTATCACCCTCAACGCGCGCTCGCTAGCGCGACGGCGCTGCCTACTCCGATAACCAGTGTCCGATACGTTCGTTATTCCTGGCCCTACAAGCGACGAACCTGAGTGCATAGCCAGGATTAAGGGACGTGTCTGACACCCCAAACAATTGATTGGGTGGTGTCAGACACGCCTCTAAATCCTGGGTGCGCCAGCGGATTGTTAGCTTTGTTGCCAGGAATTAGAAACGTATCGGACACCGGTGAAGGCTTGGCGCCAAGGCAAAACTAGAACCGAGGAGCGAGGGACGAGCGACGGGTCAGGCGCCAGCATCAGCAGCGCGCATCGAGGCCCGCCAGGGCCGGATTGCGCCTGCGAGGAAAAACGAGCGACGGGTCAGGCGCCAGCGTCAGCAGCGCGCATCGAGGCCCGCCAGGGCCGGATCGCGCCTGCGCTGTTAGGAGGCGGCCCGTCGGGGGCGCTCTTCGCCTTTGACGCCGATCTCGAGCAGTGGTTCGGCTTTGGAATCTACGACGTCTTTGGTGATGACACATTTCACTATGTCGTCACGGCTGGGCAACTCGTACATCACGTTAACCAGCACATCTTCGAGAATCGCCCGGAGGCCACGGGCGCCGGTGCCTCGTAGCAATGCCAGGTCGGCTACTGCGTCGAGGGCGTCGTCTGTGAACTCGAGCTCGACATCTTCAAGATCGAAGAACTTGCAGTACTGCTTCACAAGCGAATTGCGCGGCTCGGTGAGAATCTGCACCAACGCGACCTTGTCGAGACTCGACACCGCGCCGATGACCGGAAGACGACCAATAAATTCTGGGATCAGTCCGAATTTGGTGAGGTCCTCAGGAAGCACCTGTTCATAGAGCGCACCGAGGTCTTTCTGGTCGGGACGACGAATGTCGGCACCAAAGCCAACCCCGCGATTACCGACCCGACTCTCGATGATCGAGTCGATGCCAGCGAAGGCACCGCCAACGATGAACAACACGTTGGTTGTATCTATCTGGATGAACTCTTGGTGGGGATGCTTGCGACCGCCCTGAGGCGGAACCGATGCCTCGGTTCCCTCAAGAATCTTCAGCAAGGCTTGCTGCACACCCTCACCTGAAACGTCACGAGTGATCGACGGATTTTCGCTCTTGCGGGCGATCTTGTCGATTTCATCGATGTAGATAATGCCGGTCTCGGCTTTCTTTACATCGTAATCGGCTGCCTGAATCAGCTTGAGAAGAATGTTCTCGACGTCCTCGCCCACGTAGCCCGCTTCGGTGAGCGCAGTCGCGTCGGCAATGGCAAAGGGAACGTTGAGAATTCGAGCCAATGTCTGAGCAAGCAACGTTTTGCCACAGCCGGTTGGTCCGAGCAGCAAGATGTTGGACTTAGCGAGCTCGACATCGCTATCGCCAATGGTGCCCGACTGGACCCGCTTGTAGTGGTTGTAGACGGCGACCGAAAGAATCTTCTTGGCAGCGTCTTGGCCAATAATGTACTCGCCGAGAAACTCGAAGATCTCTTTAGGTTTAGGCAGCTCGCCCAAACCCAAATCGGTACCTTCGGCCAATTCTTCTTCGATTATCTCGTTACAGAGGTCGATACATTCGTCGCAGATGTACACACCTGGGCCAGCTATGAGCTTCTTGACCTGCTTTTGAGACTTGCCACAGAACGAGCATTTTAATAGCTCGCCACCCTCACCAAACTTTGCCACGTTCCCCGAACTTCCTCTCGTACCCCTCTAGATTCTCACAAATGTCATGCGCTGCGCAGGGAATGGAGTCCAACGGCCTATTTGGGCCGCGTTGAACGCTCAATCGTGCGCAGGCCGGTCGCTCTACTCGACAGCCTTGATTGCACCGCTGTTGTCGACTGCGTTGCGTGAATCGATGACCTCGTCGATGATTCCGTATTCCTTGGCTTCTTCTGCGGTCATTACGAAGTCGCGGTCGGTGTCGGTGGCAATCTTCTCGACGGTCTGACCGGTGTGTCGAGCCAGTGTCGTCTCGACCAAGACCTTCAGCCGGTCGATTTCCTTCGCCGCTAGCTCGATGTCGGAGACTTGGCCCTGTGCTCCGGCATATGGCTGATGTATGAGGACTCGTGCGTTGGGCAATGCCAGTCGCTTGCCCGGTGTGCCAGCCCCCAAGATGACAGCGGCTGCCGATGCGGCTTGCCCGAAACAGATCGTGACGATTTCGGGCTTGATATAGGACATCGTGTCGTAGATCGCGAAAAGAGCGTTGATGTCGCCGCCTGGGGAGTTGATATAGATGTTGATGTCTTTGTCGGGGTTTTCCGACTCGAGGTGCAACAGCTGGGCGCACATGAGGTTGGCGATCGTATCGTCGATGGGAGTGCCCAAGAAGATGATGTTCTCCTTGAGTAGCTTCGAGTAAAGATCGAAGGCCCGCTCGCCTCGGTTGGTCTGCTCGACAACGGTGGGAACAAGGTAGTTCTGTGCCCTAATTGTGCTGAGGCCGCTCATCGGCTGAGGCTGATTGTCACTCACTCGCTACTGCCTCCCGGCGTCATTCCTCTTCTAATGAATCATCTTCGTCTTGTTCGACTTCGATGATCTCCAGATCCGCTCGGTCGATCGAGTTGCCGTCTTCGTCGACTATTACGACCGACTCGGCGAGCACCTCGAGCGCCTTGCGCATCTGCAGATCTGAGCGTATCGCCTTCAACTGCCCGGCCGACTCGAGCTGTTCACGAATTGCGTCGGAATCTTGTCCGAAGGCCTCGCTCAACCGCTCGAGTTCCTCGTTTAAGACCTCATCGGTGGTCTCGATTTTTTCTGCTACTACGATCGCTCGGAGCGCTAGATCGACTTTGGCCGACTGCTCGGCACCCTCGCGAAGCTGATCGGTGAACTCTTCAGGTTCGGTCCCCGTCATCTCTAAATACTGTTCGAGGGAGAAGCCCTGACGCTGAAACTGCATGGTCATCTCTTGGATGCGGTTCTGCATTTCACTATTGATCAGCGCGTCGGGGATCTCGTCGGTAACAAGTTGCGCAAGGGCCTCGGCAGTTTTGTCGTTAACAATGGCTGCGGTCTGCTCACGTTTGGCGTTGCCGACCTGAATGTCGATGTCGGCGTGCAATGCTTCGACCGAGTCGAATTCGGTGTTCTCGGCCACAAACTCATCGTCGAGATTTGGCAGGACCGATTCCTTTACTGCGGTGACCGTGATCTCGAATTCGATTTCGTTCTCTTCTTCAGGGTCGGGATGCTCGGCGGAAAACTCAACAGTGTCGCCAACCGAGGCTCCGAGAAGGTTCTCGTCGATAGCTTCGATACCCACAGCGTTAGACCCCACGACGTAGTCGTAGTCAGATGTTGTCAGCCCGGCGAGTTCTTCCCCACCAAGTTTGCTGGCGATATCGATAAGGGCGTGATCGTCGTTGGCGAGCGGGCGATCGACATCTTGGAGCTTCGCTAGCGGCAAGCGGATCCGATCGACCTGATCCTGCACCTCTTGCTCGGTGAGCCCCGGCGCGGGAACAACCACCTGAAGCCCCGTGTAGCCGGCCACGACGACGATCGGCCTGACCTCAACGACAGCATCAAAAGTCACGTCGCCCGCCTCCTGGCCTGCGGTGACATCGATCTCGGGCTGGGCGATGACGTCGACATCGTTATCGGCTACGGCCTTGGCGTAGTAGCCGGGAAGCGCCTCGCGAAGCGCATCTTCGCGCGCATAGCCAACACCCATGCGAGCTTCGAGCAGCTTGCGGGGCGCCTTGCCCGGTCGAAAGCCGGGAAGGCGGACTTCTTTGGCGAGCCGCTTGAACGCGGCATCGACCTCCGGCTCAAAATCGGCAGCGTCGATCTCGACGCTGAGCTTGACCTTGTTGTCTTCGAGTTCGGTAACAGTGCTTATCACAGAGAAAGAATGCTACCGAACGAACGCCCGCGCCGTACTGGAGATAATACTTATCACGTTCGGGGTCGGCGAGAGAAGCGAATGCCGCTACTATTAAGCCACCCGCGGGTGTAGTTCAATGGCTAGAACCTCAGCCTTCCAAGCTGATGATGGCAGTTCGAATCTGCTCGCCCGCTCCATAGAAAAGCGTGATAGATGGCCGGAGATCCGTGCACCTCATCGCCGCATTTCGCGAGACTCGTTGTAACTGCGGATCAGTTGAACTGCTCAACGTCGACGTCTTGAGGGCGTGGGAACGAGGCACGAAAGAGCAACGGTGCTGCGAAATGTTGCCAGCCACCAACCGGTTGCGCGAGCCGGTCAGCAATCGCGTATGTGACCGAATTGTTAAAACCCAGACCACAGTGGCTGCCATAGACCCGAATATTCTCGCTCTTGTCGGTTCGCCGGATCAGTGATGCCCGCCAGTTGACCACCCCATCGGTCCGAGAATAGATCGAGGTGGTCGGCACCTCGAGCAGGGGGCGAAATGCCGCCCGAGTGTCGCGCTTGAATTCGGGTGAATGTAGGTGCTTGAGGGCATCCCAGATGCCCTGCGCCGACGAGGAATCTTGTTCGATCATCTGGATTGGGCTACCGAGGGTTATCACCTGGCGAATCTGATGTGGCAGTGCCCTCGCCAGTTCTCGGGCATAAATCCCACCGAGGCTCCACCCAATAATCGAGACGGGCCCCTTAGCCGTGGAATGTACCCGCTCAAGCAGTTCAGCAAGACCGTCGAGTACGGCAACTGTCGGGCCCAGGTTGCTGCCGAGTTCCCAGCCGTAACTTCGGTAGCCAAGATCGTCCAACACACCGCGTAGTGGTCTTGTCGAGCGATCGTCAGCGGTAAAACCGGGAAGCACAATCACGTGGTGCCCGTCGCCTTTAGGCAATAGCCGACGCAACGGTGTGGCGATGGCCATCGTGGCACGCTCGACGAACACTCGAGATTCGAGTGCGGTAAGCCATAGTGATGGCGCTGTAATTGAGCCGCTCACGATTTCTTCTTGGTTTTTGTTGAAGCGTCTTTCTTCTTCGAGGCCTTCTTTGGCTTTACCGACGGAGCCTCGGCAACAGCATGCTTTGCTGCCATGCGCCGGCGAACGGCCTTGTTGCTCGGGCCAACCGGCTCGACTCCATCGCCGCCCTTGCGCATCGGCGGTGGGGCATGTGGGACAGCCCACTCCGCGCCTGTGGCCTCAAACAGTCGCTCGACCTCAGCAATGTGTAGATC
Source organism: uncultured bacterium (assembly GCA_965524675.1). Taxonomy (GTDB): domain Bacteria; phylum Actinomycetota; class Acidimicrobiia; order Acidimicrobiales; family SHLQ01; genus CALLQB01. The sequence goes on along the minus strand of CBERPN010000005.1, from coordinate 17,973 downwards.
GACCATGTGCCAAAGGTCGGGCACGAGATCGCGATCGGAGATGAGCCCAAAATCCATTCGGTCACCGTAGCTGTGCACCGTGATGTTCAGGCCGACCCCGTCCGAAATCGTCGACACAGGGATGTAGGCGTCGAGTTTTGCGCCAGCAAAGTAGAGGGGCTCGCGAGGCCCCGGAACGTTCGAGATGACGACGTTCACCGGCGAATTCACCCGGTCGGCCAAATTGAGCTGCGACACGAGGCGAATTGCCGAGGCGGCTACAACTGGAGATGTGTAGTCGGCTGTTTGGCCGAGCGCGTCGGCGGGAATCAGGTCGAATTGACCCTTGGCGACGTTCATAGCCTCACGGCACAGCGCCACCCGTTCGACGGGATCAGAACAGTTGGTTGGAAGATCGGCCACCAGCGCCGACACACGGTTTGTCCACGGGTCGGTCTCTTCGCCGGTACGGATCGACACGGGCACCATCGCACGAAGCGGGGCGGCTGGTAGCGCATCGTGTTCGAGCAGATACTCCCGCAGCGCTCCGGTGCAAATGGCCATCACCACATCGTTGAGAGTGCCACCGGTCGCATTCTTCAGCCGCTTCAGGTTCTCGAGCGATGTCGAGCGCATAGCGAACCGGCGATGAGGGCTCACAGACTTATTCCACGGCGTCGGCGGCGCGGGAGTAATCGGGAGGCTCACCCTCGATTTCACACTCGGGGATGAGCCCTTTCGAAGCGAACCGAGCGTGTCGCGGGTTTGGGTGGCAACGTCGCCGAGGGTCTTCAACCCGGCAGCGTCGGCTACGTCACGTACGATGCTCAGCGAGAGCCGCGCTCCGCGCACCGGGTTAAAGACGATGTTCTTTGCCGCCGTTTGCAGCATTGCAGCATTGGTCGGAGGTGACTCGCCCTCCCATTCGACCGGTTGAAGGCCCCACTCGGCGTCGCGCTCGTCATCGGTGAACAGCAGCAACATGATGACCCCGGCAGCACCATCGATCGTTGCGTGATGGGTCTTTTGAAGCAAGGCCCAACGGCCGTCGGCAAGGCCTTCGATCACGTAGGCCTCCCAGAGAGGGCGCGAACGGTCCATCTTGCGGCCGACGATTCGAGCTACTTGCTCGGTGAGTTGGTCGGCAGCGCCTGGGGGAGCAAGCCCGATGTGGCGGACGTGATAGTCGAGATCGAAGTCTTCATCTTCGACCCAATAGGGACGGTCGAGGCCGAGCGGTACTTCGACCACCTTGCGGCGAAGTGGTTCGAGGTTCCCGACCATTACACCCATTCGTTCTCGAACGGCGGTAAAGGGATCGAAATCAGCGGACGGTCGCTCATAGATGCTCAAGCCATTCACGTGGCCGTAGGTGTGGTCGGTGTCGAGTAATAAGAAGCCATAGTCGACCCCCGTCAGCTGTTTCATATCGAAGCCCCCGTTTCAGAGTTCGGCACTTACCCCTTACATCATGACCCAAATGGATGTATTTCGGGTAGGGGGAAGCCAACCCGGTGGGCGCCACGTGCAATGCTGGGCCGACATGTTACCCACGGGGGTCGCTGACGCGGCCGACGAATCAGCCCCACCGGTTAGCGAGGCCGGGCGTCACCTGATCCATCCGCGGGTGAGCGCTGACGACCGTAAGCGGGTGTTGAGTTCTTGTGGCGTGTTCCCCGACGACGGATGGTTGTCGCAGTTTTCTGTGATGTTGACGCTGTCGGTAATCGTGGCTTTAGACGCCGACTCTCCGGCGTTGGTTATTGGAGCGATGCTAATTGCGCCGCTCATGGCCCCGGTGATGGGCGTGGCGGCCTCGCTCTCGATGGCACTATTTCGTCGTGCGCTTCGATCGCTAATCATCGTGGCTGTCGCCACAGGCGTTGCGGTACTTCTCGGATACTTGGTCGCGAGCCTTTTGCCGAACGGCCCGCTGCCGGGTGAGGTGCTCGCTCGCACTCGACCCGATTTTCGCGACCTTATCGTCGGGTTGGCTGCCGGAGGAGCGGGAGCGTACGCCACCGTGCGATCCGATATGTCGAGTTCGTTGCCAGGCGTGGCCGTGGCGGTCGCTTTAGTTCCGCCATTATGTGTTGTCGGCTATACCCTTGAGGCTGGCCAACCCAGCCTGGCCCGAGGTGCATTTCTTCTGTACGCGGCCAACCTCGCGGCCATCGTTTTTGCCGGTGTGGTGGTTTTCGTCATAACGGGCTTAATCCCTCAGCGGCGCCTTGCCAGAATGACCCCGCGAGTTATCCTCGGCACCGCACTCGCTGCGGCGGTTCTGGTCGTGATGGCAATCCCGTTGGGTCGGGCAAGCGCCAGCGCCTTTGCCGATGCTCGCATCTACCAACAAACCTACGACCAGGTCGACGAATGGGTGGGTGAACGCAGCCTCGAGATTTCCGAGATCGAGATCGACGGTAACCGGGTTAGCGTGCAGCTCCGCGGCACCGATCTCGCTCCATTCACCGAGGAACTTCGGCCGCGGCTGCTCGCAATCATTGGACCAAACGTGGAAGTCGATGTGCGCTCGGTTCAGACCATTGAAGCCGAGCGTGAAGAAGTCGAGATAATAGTTCCCGAGCCCACCGACGAGGAGACATTTGCTCTCGACGTTGCCGATTTGGTCGATCGCTGGTTGCTATCGACAGGAAATCTCGACCTTGAGGTAACCGAACTGAGCGTGACCTTGAAGGAGGTCCGCGGCGTAATTGAGGGCCCTGGCCAGCCACCCAACATTGCCGATCTTGAGGCGCTCATCTTCAACGAGCTTCACGCGAACCTAGACGTCCTCACTATGGAACTCATCGCGACGGTTCCGCTGCTTCCAGTCGTCGAAGACGTGGTCACCCCTGAAGAACTATTTGAAGCACAAGTTCGAGAGGTTGCATTCGGCTGGGCTAGCGCAACAGCGGACTCGAACAACCCCATCGTTGTAGTCGCCGTAGAGCTCACAACCGAGGGCGTGATCGTCGACGTAACCGGTCCACGGACGCCAACGATCGACGAACTCGATGCAGAACTACGAGCGCTGTTTACGCCTCCAGAAGAGGCGGTATTGATAATCCGGTATGTGCCGCGGCGTGTGCTCGACACAACCCCGCCAACGACCCTGCCACCACCGACCACGCTGCCACCGCCCACAACCCTTCCACCACCGACAACGACACCGACAGCGACAACCCTCCCGGCCGGATAGACCGCTCAGGCGGGGACGGCTGGCCTTTGTTTTGCTCGCGCCGCGATTCGGCTCTCGAAGTGTTCCGCCTCGACGATGTACTGCTGAGGTAGAGCCATCATGTACTCCTGTGCCTCGCAAGCCTCTGCGGTTAGTCCGGTCAACTTGTCGACCTGCCATTCGCGCAGCAACGGAATCAGTACCTTCTCGGCGTGCACTCGGTGGTTGTAAATGCCCGCCTTAGCCACCTCGAGCGATCGCCTCATCCACCCTGGCATGGTGCTGCCCGGCATCTGGAACCCTGCGCTCACTTTGGCCATCGAGCACAGAACCTCAGATGGCATATGCTCTAGCATTTCGGTAACGACACCCCGGTAGAACATGAAGTGATGGTTCTCATCGGCCGCGATTCGCTTCATCAGGTTGTAAGCCGTTTCGTCGTCGGCCTTCTGACCAGCATTGAAATGGCTGAGCCTGGTGGCGAGTTCTTGGATCGACGTGTAAACGAAAAGGTCGAGCGGATCTTCCACCGAGTTGTCCCAGCCGCGTTCGACCACGGTCATGCGGTCGTCCTCGAGCACTCGCGGGTCGACGTTTCGTGATGTGAGCAAATACGCGCGCATCGCAATCGCATGCTGGCCTTCTTCTGCGGTCCATATTCCCGACCACTCGGCCATGGCGTCAGTCTGCTCATAGGTCTGCGCTAATCGGGCGTAGTAGTAGGGCAGGTTGTCTTCGGTGAGCAGATTGAGCAGCAGGGCGGTTCGAATCTCGGGCGCGAGCGAGCATTGCGACTCATCCCACGGTTCGTCCAAATAGTTGCGACCCTGCTCCCAGGGAATGAACTCGTGAAAATACCAGTGCTCTCGCCGCTCGCGATGCTCGGCCGCGAGCCGTTCGATGGTAGGGACGACTGCGTTCATCAATGCGACCGATTCGCTGCGGGGGATCAATTCGACTCCAGAAGGTGGGTAGGCGGCTTGGTCAAAGCCTGGACCGAGCCATAAACGGGACAGCCTGAGACTAGTAACACAACACTCGTTTGACGCTCCTCAAGCTCAGAGCGTTACGCCAGATCTGAAATCTGTTAGCTAGCGGGCTGCTGAAGAATGCCGGTGTTCTGGGCGGCTACATGTTTCGTCTCTCGGACGGCGAGGGGGCGCCATGTGTTTTTCAGCACCCTGCTAAAGTCGCTCGACATGAAGGTAGGAGAGGTCTCAGACCCAGGATTGAGCAGCAACGGAAAGCCTCTCGATGGCGTTCGGATTCTGGCTGTCGAACAAATGCAGTCCTTGCCATTCGCGACCCAACTGCTCGCTCGTCTCGGAGCCGACGTGGTGAAGGTCGAGCACCCCGTGCGCGGCGACCTGGGACGGGGGTCCCAACCCTCGGTGCCCGATAGCAACGGAGAGAGCGTTGGCGCGACCTTCCTTCGGAACAACCTGAATAAGCGCAGCATTGGACTCAACCTAAAGGACCCAGCGGCACAAGATATCTTTCTCGCACTCGCACCAAAATTCGATGTCGTGGCAGAGAATTTTAGGCCCGGTGCAATGGTTTCGTTTGGCCTCGGTTACGACCAGGTGGCCGCAGCTTCTCCGGAGGTTATTTACCTATCGGTGAGCGGTTTCGGGAACAGCGGAGACAGCCCGTACACCCATTGGCCCGCCTTTGCGCCAGTCGCCGAAGCGATGTCGGGCATGTACAACGTCAACCGCGCCGCTGACGAACCCATCAAGGTTTCGCCCGCTGGTGCTTTGGGCGATACTGGCACTGGTCTGTTCGCCGCGGTTGGAATTCTTGCCGCGCTACGGCACCGCGACCGCACGGGAATCGGGCAACACATCGATATATCGATGTTCGACTCAATGGTGTCGTTCGCCGACTTAGTTCCCAACTATCTGTCACTCGGAAAAGATCCGCGAACGCCTACCGAAATCATCAACCACGGGTTCCCGATCGCCAACGGCGATATTGTTATTCAGATCGGTCGGGAGCACCAGTTTCAACGACTAGTCGAAGTACTCGACCAGCCCGAATGGCTAACCGACAATCGGTTTGCAAGCCGCAAAGGCTGGTTGGACAACATCGAGGTGATTCGGAGCGCCATATACCTGTGGGCGGGTAATCGATCATCTGTCGAGGTTGCCGATGCTCTTGCGGCGGCTGGTATCGCGGCAGCGCCGGTGTTTACCGCCAGCGACGTTGTGACAGACCCACACGTCGCCAATCGCAACATGGTGATGTCGTATTCGCTCACCGACGGTGGCCCCGAAGTAATGACTCCGGGTAACCCCGTCAAGCTAAGCAAGGTGGCTGAAGGCCCCGACACCCCTCCCCCATCGCTTGGCCAACAGACCAACGACATACTCCGCGAAGAACTCAACCTCAGCCTCGACGAGATCACGACCCTGCGCGATTCAGGAGTTGTTAGATAGCTCCAAGGCGGAACCGGCCAGCCGTTGCTGGCGTTGGAGAGTTGTGAGCAGAGCTGATCTCGAACCGGAACGTCCCTTTGCGATAGCGCGCACCGCCGCAAAGCGATCGACTCTTCAATCCGTTTGCACCCTCGCAGTATTTGCTCTCGCATTGGCTGGCTGTTCTGGCGCCACTACTTCAAGCACACCTGCGACGGGCGAGACTTCCTCACCAAGAACGGCTGGAGCCCTAGTCGATGCCGACGGCGATCCGATTCTCCCACCGCCGCCAAACGTTCCCGACGGAGTTTTAAGCCCTGAAGTACAAGACGATCTAGACGCGTTGTTCACCGACATCACCCTCGGCCTTAACTTCGACGCCGCCGAGAGAATTGGTAGCTCGGGCGACGCTCGCCTCGCCTGGTTGCTCACCGATCTAATGCGGTTCATTCCCGCCGGACCCAACTCCGGGCTCGCCGACGCTTTCGAAGCCTTAACAGGTTTCAAGCCTGAAGGGCCGCAGTCGATTTGGAACGAAACCACCAACGCGCTGATCGCCTGGGACATCCCTGCTCCACCCAACTACACGAAGTGGAAGCGAATCCCCTTCGAGTTGGTCGAACCGCGCTGGGCGCCGTTCTTCGACGACGAAAACTCCGAGATCGAGTGGCGGATCTACAGCTGGGGCGGCGTGCTACTCGACGGTAGGGATCGCAACGCCGCCGATCAACCCTGCCCCCGCGGTTGCATCCCTGCGCTGAACGATCCAGCTACCACCACCGCAGCTGGTGGCGACTGGTACGCGGACGACCGAACGGTTTTTGGGATTGTTGTCGACGGCGAGGCGCGGGCCTACCCGAAGAACATCATGGAAGTTCACGAGATGGTCAACACGACGCTGGGTGGACGACGGGTCGCCATTCCCTACTGCACACTCTGTGGGTCGGCTCAGGCCTATGTGACCGACAACGTCGAAGGCTTCGACACGCTCGAGATCCGAACATCAGGACTACTGGCACGGTCGAACAAGGTCATGTTCGATCTTGACAATCGGTCGGTTTTCGACACCTTCACCGGTCGGGCGTTGTCAGGGCCACTCCACGATGCTGGCGTCACTCTTGAACAACTCACAGTGGTCACCAGCACGTGGGCCGATTGGAAGGTCGCACACCCCGACACCACCATCGTCGCCCAGGACGGCGGAATCGGACGCATTTATCCCGACGACCCGCTGCGCGGGCGTGATGACGACGGCCCGATCTTCCCTGTCGGCGATGTCGACCCCCGACTCGGAGTTCATGAGGCGGTAATCGGGGTGGTAACCGCCGATGGGACCGCGCTCGCTCTCCCCACCGATCAGATTCGTGCGGCGATCGCAGCTGGTGAATCGCCGGGTCTAAACGACATCGTCATTCAGAGCGATGGTGGCGGGTTTCGAGCCGAGCAAGGTGGTACCGAAATCGCAACCCATGAATCGTTCTGGTTCGCCTGGAGCCAATTTCATCCCGACACGCTTCTCTGGCAAAGATAGCCTGCACCCCGTCTAGTGTTTAGGACAGTTAGCAGATAACTTTCGGCGATGACCGACCCGGGGTTCCTAAAGTTCGACACCCTCAGCCTTCATGCCGGGCAACAGCCCGACCCCACCACCGGGGCGCGTGCGGTACCGATATATCAGACCACCTCCTATTGCTTTGACGACACCGACCACGCGGCGGGCTTGTTCAATCTCGAAGTTCCGGGTCATCTCTATTCCCGACTGTCGAACCCCACGGTGGCGGTACTTGAGGAACGGCTAGCAGCGCTCGAAGGAGGAGTTGCGGCGATCTGTACCGCCAGCGGCACAGCCGCCCTTCACTTAGCCATGGTGACCCTGATGTCGGCAGGCGATCACGTGGTGGCATCGCGAAACCTCTACGGCGGTTCATACAACATGTTGAATCTGACGATGCCTCGGTTTGGCATTACGACCAGCTTCGTCGACCCACGCGACCCTGCACAGTTCGCGGCTGCAGTACAGCCGAATACCAAATTGTTCTTCGCAGAAACGCTCGGCAACCCTGGCATCGAAGTGCTCGACATCGAAGCCGTCGCCAACGAAGCTCACAGCGCTGGCGTACCACTCATGGTCGATTCAACCTTCTCCACCCCCTACCTGATCCGCCCCATCGAACATGGCGCCGACATCGTGATGCACTCCGTGACGAAGTTTCTTGGGGGCCACGGCATTGCCTTGGGCGGAGCCATCATCGATGGCGGAACCTTTGATTGGGAGGAGTCCAACAAGTTCCCTACCCTCACCGAGCCGTACGAGGGATACCACGGCATCGTCTTCACTGAGGAGTATGGGCCAGCCGCGCTTGGCCAGAGGGCAAGAGCCGAGGGTCTTCGTGACTTCGGGGCAGCGATGAGCCCGGCTAATGCCTTTCACCTTTTACAGGGTGTCGAAACGCTACCGCTGCGGATGGCGCGACACGTATCGAACACAATCGCTGTCGTGGAGGCACTCGCCAGCAACGATGCCGTCACTTGGATCAAGCATCCGCATTCACCGACACACCAAGATCATGAACTAGCGAAGCGTCTCTACCCAAAAGGCACTGGAGCTATCCTTAGCTTCGGGATAAAAGGTGGACGTCCCGCTGGCCGTCGTTTCATCGAATCGGTTCAGCTCGCTTCACACCTCGCCAATGTCGGCGACGCTAAGACGCTTGTGCTTCATCCTGCGAGCACCACCCATCAACAGATGAGCGACGCCGATCTGGAACTAGCCGGTGTCGGCCAAGACCTGATCAGGCTTTCGGTCGGCCTCGAAGACGCATCGGATATCATCGCTGATCTCGAACGCGCAATTCACAAGTCACAGAAGCCGATCGCCTAATGAAAACCTCGATCGGTGGTCGAAACGTTCGCTTCGCCAACTCCGCGATGGATATCGACCGCGACGCTCCTGGTCTGGTGTTTCTTCACGGCGCGGGGATGGATCACTCGATGTGGCAGCTACAGAGTCGATACTTCGCTCATCACGGCTTCCGCTCGATTGCCGTCGACCTTCCGGGTCACGGAAAGTCCGAAGGGCCGCCACTCGAATCGGTCGAGGCGCTTGCAGACTGGACAGCTGAGATCATCGACAAACTAGAGGTAGGACCAGCCCATGTGGTGGGTCACTCCTTAGGCTCACTCATCGCACTCGAGTTGGCAGGCTCTCGCCCAGAACTGGTGCGCTCCCTAGTTTTGCTCGGAACCGCCGCAGAGCTACCCGTGAACGATTCGCTTTTGAAGATTGCGGCTACCGACCAACATCGAGCCGGGCAACTAATGACTTCGTGGTCGCATGACCCGAAGACCCATCGAGGTGGTCACGACGTCCCCGGCTATTGGCAACTCGGCTCTTCGATTCATCTGATCGACCGTTGCCCAGAGGATGTTCTGAGCACCGATCTTCACGCCTGCAACAACTATGAGGGTGGATTGTCGGCAGCGGAAAGAATCTCGGCGAGAACCACAATCATCGTCGGCCTCGGCGACCGGATGAGCCGACCAGGACAGATCGAGCCGCTGCTCACCAACATCGCTGACGTCGAGGTGGTGGAGATCGCCGGTGCTGGACACATGGCCATGATCGAAGCTTCTGCGGCGGTGAGAACGGCGCTGGCGAATGCCTTCGCGCACGGGGCTGGTTAGCAAACCGCCGCGGCTTAGTTAGCCGATTAGCGGCAGATCGTAGTTCGCGCGGATGTACCAGAACACCAGGAATGCGGCCACCATCATCAGCAGAGAGAACGCGATTGTGCCAGGCGGAATCTTGCCATCTTCGGGAATACCGGGAGTCTTCTTGCGCATCCAGCGCAAGACACGATCGGCCCAGGCGACGTCCTTTGACAAGATTACTAATCCGGCAGCAACAATCACCGCGCCGGGGCCCGGCAGGGGCATCAGGATGAGTCCCAGAATCACCACGAAGAACCCTAGGGTCATGCGCCCAATACGTACCAGAACATGAGCCCGCGCTTTCTCGGCGGTTTCTTCATGTTCGCCAGTGGCGAACTCGGCCTCTATCGCAGCTTCGCTTAGATCATCGAAATCGAATGGCAAGAGAATCTCTATCGTTTGGGTGTGGGTCCATGATCGCGCGGTTCGCGCTCATACCGCAGTTATAGCCCTTACTGTCGGTCGAGGAAGCGGTAAACATCGACTAGATCGACGCCAGGAAATGGAGTGAAATCCTGTGATCCGGCTGGCAGCGCCGTCAGGACATGGCTGCGCTGAGAAGCCGACGGCCAGGCAACTTCGCTCCAGCGCTCGACCATGTCGGGATCGGGTTGGATGTCGCTGTTACGCGCATTGATACGCCGAATGGTGTCGCCGCCGCGAAACCGGTGGGCGAACTCGGCTGAGGTGCCTATCGTAATCGCGTACGGTGACTTGTCGGCGACATTCTCGATGTAGGTGGCACACCAAAAGTCACCATTGTCGGTGGTTGTGTGCTGATAGTGCAACAGAAAACTGTCGCTGCTCTGCCACGCCTGACGCGTGCCCCATTGACGCGGAATTCGCTGACCCTCTAGCGTTCCGTCGACTACCTTCGGAAACGGAATACCATCGTTTTCGTAAGCTTTTCGAATCACCCCGCCGCTATCGCTGCGGATGAAGTGAACCGGAATCGCCAAGAACTCGGTTGCCAGGTTGGTGAAGCGATGCGCAGCCATCTCATAGGAGATATAGAACATTTCCTTTAGGTCCTCGATTGAAATGTCGCGCTCTTCTCGTTGGCGGAGCAGCAGATCAACCGAAGCCTGTTTTGGGCAAAGTACCGCGGCTGCGAAGTAATTCGACTCGATTCGTTGACGAAGGTAATCGGCAAAGTCTTCGGTGGTTTGATGGTCGAGCGCGAAATGGCCGAGGGTTTGCAAGACCACCGAACGCGCAGCACGCACCTTTAGACCATCGCGATCGGGGATGTAGATTATTCGTCTCCGCTGATCGGTGACTGACCTAGCCGAGGAAGGCATGCCGCGGACACGTTCTAGCGTGAACCCAAAGTGGGCAGCGATCGAGGTCAACAGCCGCTCAGAGACAGGTCCGCTGCCGGGGTAGCCGACCGCTTCGAGCGCATCGTTCGCTACCTCTTCTATCTGAGGAAAGTAGTTGTCGCAGTCGCGCATTTCCTGGCGCAACCGCGCGTTCGCATACCTCGCCCGGTCGCCTGCTCGCTGACCGCCGCGTTCGTCTAGGTCATCATCGGGCATCGCTCCAAAGAGGCCGACGATGGTTTCCAAGACGTCGTCGGATAGCTTCGATGACACCTTTATCCGGGGTAGGCCAAGTTGTTGGTAGCGAGGGTTGTCTTGGGTACGCGCCAGCGCAAGTTCGAGTTCTGACCGCCGGTCGGGCGGGGTTGGATCTAACAGGTCGGCAGCCTCCACCCCAAAGACTCGGGCCAGATCATCCAACAGACTGAGCTTAGCTTCAACCCTGCCGTTCTCCAGTTGGCTTAGGTAGGGCGCTGGGCGACCAACCGCCTCGCTCAGATCGTTGAGGGTCATGCCGCGATGCTTACGAAGGTGACGGATATGAAACCCGATGACATTGCCATCAAGCGAGGAGGATCTAACTTCCTTGCTATTCATCAGCCGTCTTCCATATCTAGAATTGTTCGAAACATTTCGTATTCTTTTGAATCTAGCAATCTTTCAGTCGAATTACTGTCAAAACATCTTGTCGACTTCTGGTTTGAATCCCCATACTTCGTAATAAGCCGTTCGTTCCGCGGACGGTCCCCCCAAGAAAACTCTGACGAGGTGAAGCGCAATGCTGAACGCACCAATGAGCAGCGGCGAAGAGATCGACGTTACGCCAAGCCCGAAGGTCGAGGGAATTTTGACGCCAGGCGCGATAGCGTTTGTCGGCCAACTCGAACGGCGATTCCGAACCCGCCGAGCCGAGTTGCTCGAGTCACGCCGTGAACGCCTCGCCGCGGCCGCCAATGGCGAAACAGCTGGCTATTGCGACGCTACCGCCACGATTCGCGAGGGTGAGTGGACTGTTGTTGCGCCACCAACAAATCTCTTCGGTCGTTCCGTCGAGTTGCTCGCCGCGACCGATCCGGCAGTCGCTCTTGCACTCAATATCGTCGAACGCCTTGTCATCGCGGACTTCGAACCGGCCGACGGTTGGCAGGCGGTTCTCGTTGGCCATGCCGTGGTCAAAAAGGCCATGGGCACTCCCATACGCGGTGGCGGCTCGTTGGTGGTTCGACCACGCCCGTGGGACGTCGACGAGCCCAACTTCATCGTCGACGGACGACCCGTGTCGGCCACACTCTTTGACTTCGCGATGACGATGTACCACTGCGCTAAGCCTGCAATAGCAGCCGCGAATGGCCCATACTTCGACCTGCCTGGTACCGACAACCATCTTGAGGCCCGGCTTTGGAGTGATGTCTTTTGCGCCGCTCAGGATCAGCTGTCAATCACTCGTGGGCAAATAAAGGCAATCGTGGCGGTCGAAACCGAGCTAGCGATGTTCGAGCTCGATGAGATTCTCTATGAAGTCCGCGACCACTCAGCCGGGCTTCGAGTCGCGGGCGACGAAGCCGCAAACATGAGAACGCTAGCCGCGTGTAACCGGCGCGGCGCTCCCTCGTTCCTGGCCTCCGGTCCATGTCTCGACCTATCAGCGCTTCCCGATCGCCTGCTCGCTAGCTGAATTCGACCCGGTAAGCGGGATTTTTCTGGCGATAAATGGGCGAAAGCGCCGCTGCCGTGGGCCATAGGAACTATAGTTCGCGGCCGATCGGCACTGTCTTGTCGCGCAATGTCGATCTAACGTAGGGGTCACTTGCAGTTCACAATACCTTTCGACGCGGGCTTTGTCGGTCGGAACACTACGACCTTCTCACTATGACCCTTGGGAAAAAGACCCTTTTTCTCTTACTGGCGACCGTTTTACCGTCGCTCTTTGTTGCCGCGCTCGCTTTGCGCACCTCACTTAACTTCATGGAGTCAGCAGCACTCGACACCGTCAGCGTGCAAACGACGGTCGCACGCCAAGACGTCGAGGCTTGGCTTGATCGCGAGGGCCACCTAGTGGAGAACGCTGCGCTCGATCCATCAATTGTCGATCGACTCGACAACGCGCGGCAACCAATCGACCCCGGACGGCTCGGGTTGCTTTCTGTGTCGATTCTAGACTCCGAACTCAACACCGTTTTTCGAACCGACGATGCGCCTTCACCGCCCACAGCTCTGCTCGACGCTTACGAAAACAAACTCCAGTTTGGGCCAGCTCGACGCGTCGCACGCGGCGACGATCGCGTGCTCGTGTTGGCTCCTATCATCGGAGCCCAAAGCAGCGATGGCGTCCTCGCAGCAGAAATCTCGTTGGCCGGACTCGCTGAGGTTCTGCCGGTCGACACGCCTTGGACCTCTGGCGAAATCTTGGTGGTTCAGCCCGATGCCGATCGTCTGCTTGCTCCGATCACCCCGCTTCGATTCGTCGATGACGCCGAGTTCACCAACATCCAGGTAATCAAAGGTCTGTCGAGCGACGCCGACAAGACTCTCGTCGGGCGCGACTATCGCGAGAACGGAACCGTTGCCGGAGTTGAGGCAATCGACAATTCAACTTGGTCGATTGTTGTGAAGGCCGACGACGGCGATGTTCTCGTCGCTCCCGAACGCGTCCGTTTTTTGTGGTTCATTGCACTAATCGGAGCTACGGCATGGACCGCTGCGCTCGTGTTTTTGTTCTACCGTCGCTACCAGCAACGTCTGCAGGCGCTTACCCTCGCTGCCGACCGACTCGCCGATCGCACATCGTACGATCCGATTCCAGTGGGCGGATCAGACGAGCTTGGCCAACTCACCGCCGCCATCGATCGTGTGAGAGTTGCAACAATCGACGAGAACCGGCGACGCGAGGAAATCGAAAGCGAGTTGCGTCACCAGGTGAATCACGACATGCTCACCGGCCAACTGAACCGCACAAGATTCATGGAACTACTCGACCAGGCCATCGCCACTTTCGGTTCGCAACGATGCGCTGTTCTGTTCTGCGACCTCGACAACTTCAAGTCGATAAACGATCGCTTCGGCCACAACGTCGGCGACGAATTGCTGTCAGCCATTGGCGACCGGTTGGCCCGACAGACCAAAGCTGGCGAGCTGCTGGCCCGCTACGGCGGTGACGAGTTCGTCTTCTTCACCATCAACGACGGCGACCGCCCCGCACAGCTGCGCGAAGAGCTTGAGCGCAGCTTGCATGATGCTGTGCAAATAGACGAGACCTTCGTCACTGTCGAGGGCAGCATTGGTCTTGCAAGAGGAATTCGGGGCGAGGATGCCGCGGGGCTGGTACGCCGTGCAGATCTTGACATGTACGAGGTTAAGCGAATCCGCAAGGGGGCGATGCTTCCCACCGGCGACCGACGACGCGTCGACCACGAGGACGAAGAACTCAGTATCGCTATCGAAGAAAACGAGCTGCGGCTGCTCTACCAGCCGATCATCGCACTGGATACCGGCGCCATCCGTGGCGTCGAGGGGCTGGTCAGGTGGCGCCATCCCGAGTTTGGGTTGCTCGATCCAACTGGGATTATCACCCGCGCCGATCGCGGCGGACTACTCGACAAGGTCGATAGCTGGGTTTTCGAAACGGCATGTCGCCAACTAGAGGCATGGATGCGAACGGCTACGGTCGATGACTCCTTTACGATGTCGGTCAATTTGTCCCCGCCATTGCTTACCGACTCTCGGTTTGTGGACCACATTGGTCGAACACTTGAGACCTACGACGTGAAACCCTCGATGCTTCAGGTCGAGATCACCGAACAAGGTCTCGGCGGGGTCTCAGACCAGGTAAACAAATCGTTGGCCGACATCAAGGCACTCGGCCTCAAGATTGCTATCGACGACTTCGGAACGCTGCACTCGAATCTCGACCGGCTTCGCGAGTTCCCCGCCGATACTCTAAAGATCGACAAGAGTTTCGTATCGGGAGCCGATCGAAGTTCCGAAACTCAGGCGATTCTGTCAGCTATCCTCGCCGTGGCGAAGGCACTTGGGGTGATGACGGTAGCCGAGGGCATCGAGACATTGCCGGAGCGAACATTACTTGCCGACCTGGGTTGCTCGTTCGGCCAAGGATTCTTTTTCGGCCCTCCGCGCACTGCGGAAGCAACCGCGCAATTGCTTAGCTGGAGCCAGCATCAACCCAGTTGGCTCGAGTAACCAGACCTATTTCCAACTTCGCCAACGTCACGTTCTGCCACCTAAAACCGCCCCCAGAGGGGCGGTTTTCGCTGGCAGAAGTACCCTATTAGGGAGTTTTGCCTCCGTAGCTCAGTCGGATAGAGCAGGGGACTTCTAATCCCAAGGTCGCAGGTTCGATTCCTGCCGGAGGCGCGCTACAAACCACCAGGTCACAGCGTTACCCGCGACCGAACTAATGTCAGACACGTCCTTAGTCGATGCGTCTTTAGTCAGGTCTACGGCTGTCGTGGTGAACGAATCTTCTGCTGAGCGAAGAAGTCGGAGCGAACGATTGGCACTACTAGCCCGGCTTGGGCGTCGTTTCCCTTTCGGGTCGAGTGAAGTGTTCCGTTCTGATCACCCTGGCGTGAAATTGATTGTGTAAGCGAGACGATCCAGCTGTCGTTCGAGCAATACCCGTGCGCAGCGAAAAGCTCGGGCGATCCATTCACCAAGTTCCACCCGTGGGTCTTTGCCGCTTGAGCGACCGCCTTGTTGAGCGGTGACAGGACACTGTCGTGCGCCCACTGTGCTTCTGCCCCATCGAACGTCGGGTTCGTGCCTGGCGCACTAACTTCAATCAACGGACGACAAGTCACCTTGTCTTCGTCCTTGGTCGAATCAAAGTATTGGGTTATGTAGACGCGATCGCTGCTGATCCCGGCCCTTTCGATCCGCTTAGCCAGCTTCTTATACAGCCCAGGCAGTCGATCGAGTCGCTTCTTCATACCGTCGTCGAGTGTTTGGCCACTACCACTCGGTACATCTGGCCCCGACCAACACTGTTGGTCACGAATGCACAGCGTCACCATCGCCCCGAACTTGAGGTCATTGACACCAATCGAGACCACTAAAGCATCGACCTCACGTTTCTTAGCGATCCGCTTCACCTTCCTCATCTGCGGAGCAAGATCTGGCTTTGCAGCAATAATCCCCTCGTAACCCTTCAATAATCCGGTGTCGATCTCAGCACCCGAGCACGCCAAGTGCACAAATGTCACCGACGTCGACTTGCTGGTCTTTTCCAACAACCGGGCGCTGCGAGCTTGATAGCTATTCCCAGATCGGTCACAGCGCTGATCGACCCAAACAGCCGCCGTAGTCCCCGATCGCCGGATATCCGGTGTCCCCTCACCAGACCCATTGGAATCGCCGATACCAATGATCAGCCAATCCTGCACCACCACATCGGTGCTGGTAGTACCCACCTCGCCACCGGAGTTAAGAGTGAACGTCGCCGGATATGTTCCCTCAGCAAAGAACGTCACGTCATAAGCACAACGATTCTTCCGGCGAATCGACTTAGCACCCTCGACAACCGCGGTGGTCTTGTCGCCGCGCTCACAACGCGTACCATCGGCACGCTTCAACTTGATCGCCACCTTGAACTCTCGCGGCACCAACCTTCTAGTCGGCCTCACCACCCCATCGGAACCCTTCTTTCCATACCGATCCGACATCCTCGTGATAACTCTCGGCCCCGACACTGGCTTGTCCGGGTCTGGGTCGGGATGCGGGTCGGTGACGGCGTCATCATCCCAGGTGTAGTCCCATTCGACCGTACAGGCAGGGCCACAGTTATGAACGTCGTAGCGAACTGTCTTGACTTGACGGTCCCTGATTCCAGAACCGAGTTCAAGAATCAACTCGCCTTCGTCGTTCATTGGAGTTGCGTTACAGCCTTCGTCGCATTTCAAGTCGAGGTTTGGGGCGAGCACATCCTTCCAGGTCATCGGAGAGGTATCGACTGCTCCCCGAGCAGTAAAAGAACCCAAATAGAAACCCTCGTAGTCGATCGAGGTCGAGGTGAGACTGAAGTTTAAGAGTTCAGTCTGTTCCCGAGTCATCCGAGCAGGCGGAACCTCCCATTTGACGTTAAAGACAGCTAGACCCGGTATGTCGCCGCCCCTCGTGAGTAGAACTCGCTCGACCACACCACCTGTAGCCCCCATTGACGCCGTGTGACCAAGCACCCCCTCGCCGCTGATCACCCGAGCATCGCCGCGAACCCAGACCCCAATCGTTTGCGCTTCTGCGTTATCGCGAGCAGTACTCAACACTGCGATAAGAACTGCAACAACAATTAGAGCGAACCCGATTGCTCTGGCCCTCGAGACGCGAAATTTCGCTGATTCACCACTAACCAAGCCCGCCAACTGCTGCATTTATCCCGACCCGCCCTCTAAGTACAAACAAAGCCCGCTCGACTTCGATTCTTAACGAAATGCCAGCAAAATGATTACACATCGTTGGGGATTGATCAAAATGTCGCCAGTTTCAACGGCCTAATTCGTGTCGCACTGCATCGTCGATTGTTGAGAACTCGAACTCATAGCCGCTATCTAGCAGCCTCGAAGGCAGCGCCCGCTGACTGGCGAACAGCATCTCGGTCACCATTTCCTTGCCCAGCTTGAGATAAAGAGCGAACGTAGGAGTGGGGAGGAATGTGGGGCGACCGAGAGCTTTGCCAATCGCCGTTACGAAATCTCGGTTGGTTACCGGGGTGGGGGCGGTGAGGTTGACCGGCCCAACGACATCTCCTTCTAGCAGGTGGAGCATGGCTCCCACTTGATCGACGATCGAAATCCAGCTCCAGTACTGCTGACCTGAGCCGATCCTCCCGCCGAGTCCGACCTTGAAGAATGGAAGCTGTTCACCAACGGCTCCGCCGTCTTTGCTGACCACTATCCCGGTACGAAGCAACACAGCTCGGATTCCAGCGTCGCTGGCAGGTTCGGTGGCGGCCTCCCAGTCGGTCACCATCTCGGCGAGATACCCGGTGCCAGAAGCGGAGCCTTCTGTCAGCAATTCGTCGCCACGATCGCCGTATACCCCGACCGCCGAGCCAGATAGGAAGACCTTCGGTTTGGATTCGAGGTTGGCGAGAGCGCCCGACAGCAGTGCGGTCGCTTCGACGCGGCTGTCGGTGATTCGGAGTTTCTGCGCGGGCGTCCATTTCTTCTTCGCCAACGGTTCCCCGGCAATGTTGACCACCGCGTCGACCCCCTCGAGGCCCCCGCTGTCGATGGTTCCCGCATCGATATCCCACCGAATCTCGCCCTCGTGCGGTGGGCGACGAACCAATCGAACAACGGTGTGGCCGCGCTGTTCGAGCGCCACACAGAAAGCTGTGCCGATAAGGCCA
>CBERPN010000004.1:0-50676 GCA_965524675.1 uncultured bacterium | reverse complement strand
CGTCGAGAGTGGTTACCGCCCGCCCACGGACTCGCCGCGCCGGAGTGACACAGGCGACGCGGGCTGCTCCGTCGATGAGCACGGTGCAGCAGCCGCATTGACCCTGGGGGCTACAACCATCCTTCAAAGAGTTAATTCCCAACTCGTCACGGAGCACCTCGAGCAGAGATCTACCGTTATCAGCAACCTCGACCTCAGCTCCGTCACACTCGAACGAGATGGTCATGGCCGCGTTCCGTTAGTCATTCGCCAGAGGATACGTTCATGCTCGTGATCGAACAGCACCGCGCCCTCAACCGCCGCTCGTTTCTGGCGGCGAGCGCAACTTTTGTCGCAGTCTCATGCAGCGGTTCGGCCGACTCAGAACCCGCCACCGATGCTCCACCCGACTCACTCGACCCGGCACTGCGTCAGCTGGGCGTGAGGTTTCCCGATGGTTTCGGCGCACCGACAATCTTTATTGCTGGCACCCCAATCCGTGCTCCCTTTGTGCCGATCGAATCCGATGGTTTCCCTATTCGGGTGGGAGAACCGGCTGAGATAACGATGACCGTCCGCTTTGAGGACGAGGTGGTGTTTGACGAGGCGGTACCCAAGCGCCGGTCGGGTCAGTCGACCCCGTTCTACACTCTGGCGTTCACGCCTGAAGAACCTGGGACCTATCAGATCAGCTCGTCGTGGTCGACAACACCGCGCGACTTTCTAGTCTCGGACGGTAGCGACGTTACGTTGCTACAGCTCGGCGAAAAGATGCCCGCCATCGATACGCCGACCTTCGATGATGCCCGAGGTGTCGACCCGATCTGTACTCTTTTGCCCGAGCCGTGTCCGTTTCATACCCAGACCCTTACCGAGGCGCTAAGCACCGGAGATCGCGTAGCGTTGCTAATAGCGACTCCCCAGTTTTGCCAGACCGACGTTTGCGGACCGGTCGTCGAACTGCTCGTCGAAGCTTCCGCCGACTACCCCGACATTCAAATTGTGCACGGCGAGGTCTACGTATCCCCGTTCGAGAACATCCCCGGTACGCCGGACAGCACGCTCACCGAGGTCATCAGCACGCTAAACCTCGATTTTGAGCCAAGCCTCTACCTAGTAGACGAAGCGGGCACAGTCGCCGACGTACTCCACCTGGCCTGGGACAGGACCGAACTAAGAGCGGTGCTCGAAAAGTTCGCTAGCTGAAGCTTTGCCCGCAACCACAAGTACTTTGTGCGTTGGGGTTGTTGATAGCGAACCCGGCCTCTAGGCCGTCTTTGTAGTCGAGGGTGGCGCCCTCGAGCAGCATGGCGCTCGATGGGTCGACCACTACCCTGACATCGCCGTACTCTTGGGTTACATCGTCGCCTGCGATATCGGCATCGAAGAACATCTCGTAGCTGTAGCCCGAGCAGCCTCCGGGGCGAACCGCCACGCGAAGCGCGAGACCCTCTTCGCCTTCTGAGTCGATTAGTTCGCCGACCTTGGTCGTAGCGGCTTTACTCAATGTGATCACAGCGGTCTCCTAGAAATCAGCTGACCCATCAAGTGTACCCCTGCCAAGACGCTACTGAACAGCCCTACCCAACCGAGGCGTTGTCTCATAGGCTTTACAGCATGACCAAGTTGCCATCCGGCGAACACGTAATGGAGATGCTGCGAGGGGTAATCGACCCCGAACTGGGGAGCGACATCGTTGAGTTGGGTATGGCCAAAGGTGCGGTGGTCGAGCCTGACGGCCTGGTTCGAATCACTATTGCGCTGACCACGAGTGGCTGCCCGCTGCGAGCTCAGATCCAAAAGGACATCCGGGCCCGAGTCGAGGGCCTTCCGGGGGTAAGCAAAGTCAAGATCGACTGGACCGAGCTCAATGCGACGGAGAAGGCCGCAGCGATGGCCAAGGCACGCTTCAACGTGCAAGCAGAGGGCCCTGAAACCAAGGTTCCGCCCACAGCCAAAGTGGTCATGCTGGCCAGCGGAAAGGGTGGGGTTGGCAAGTCTTCAATAACTGTCAACCTCGCGGCGGGTTTGGCCCTGCGCGGATTCACAGTCGGTGTAATGGATGCCGATATCTGGGGATTCTCAGTACCGCGGATGCTTGGAGTCGACGGCGACCTCGTCTCGAAGGACAAGTTGATCATTCCTCTCGAGCGAAAGATCGGGCCCGGGCTGGTCAGGGTTGTTTCGATGGGTCATCTGGTAGCCGATGAACAGACCGCGCTCATGTGGCGCGGTCTCATGCTCAACCGTGCCGTGCAACACTTCGTCGAAGATGTCGAGTGGGGTGACGACCTCGACTATCTGCTTATCGATATGCCACCTGGTACCGGCGATGTGCAGATGGGTGTCGCCAAACTGCTGCCACGGGCCGAGATGATCATTGTGACAACCCCTGCCAAGGCCGCACAGAACGTGGCGACACGAGTAGCCCACATGGGGCGTAGCTACTACCTACGGATCGCTGGCGTAATCGAGAACATGACGGCTTTTGTGACCGACGACGGCACCAGCTACGAAATATTTGGTCGTGGTGGCGGCGAAGAGCTGGCGTCGGAGATCGGTGTGCCGCTGCTCGGCCGGGTTCCCATCGACACGGCGGTGGCACATGGAGGCGACAACGGCGAACCAATAGTCCTGGGTTCGGGCCCAGCGGCCGATGAGCTAAACGCAATCGTCGACAAACTTGTCGCCGAGATTGTTCCGCCCGTCGAGATGGCTGGCTGCTCAGCGCGAATGCTCGACGCTGCAATGGCCGCCCTAGACGCCGCCGACGAAGCCATCTAACCCCACATCCCCAAAAACCCTGTTCTGCCAGCGAGGATCGCCCCTATAGGGGCGTTTTTAGGTGGCAGAATTGCCTTTGGGCGGGCGCGCGAAAGAGGCGGGGCCTCAGCCCCGCCTCTTTGCTATTCATAGTTAGCTACTCGTCAGCTGCTGCTGACGAATGCTGGCTAGCGGTCGCCCAAGCGACGTCCGGCGCGTGTTGCCACGAAGCCAAGGCCTAGAAGGGCTGCACCAGCACCGACAAGAATTCCGGTCTCGGCGCCGGTCTCGGCTAGGTCAGATTCCTCTTCGGTCGCCTCTTCCTCTTCGGCTGGCTCTTCCTCATCAGCGGCCTCGTCGCCGCCGCCGTCGCCAACGGTTACTAGAGCCGATGCTGCGTCGACACCGCCAGCGTCGCCGCCACCGATTGCGAGGCCAACGTCTGGAACTTCGTAGCCGGTAACTTCAACCGTGAAAGTACCGTCGTCGCCGATGCTCACAGGAGTAAGGCTTGCGAGGTCGCACAGTGCGGACGAATCACCGTCAGCAAGAACCTGAAGATCGCCTTCAGCACCTGCACAGGGGAGGATAAAGATCGAGTTGCCAGCGGTAAATCCTTCGCCTGAAACGGTGAAGTCATAGGTTCCGGCGGCTTCGACCGAGCTAGGCTCGACTGTCATCGCTGGACCGTCTTGGGCCACAACAGGCCCTGCGAAGAGCGCCAGAAACGCCACTACCAGACCAATCACACTTAGTTTCTTCATCTTTGCCTCCATAGGGCTGGTAAATAGGCCCAGTCATGCTGGGCGCTGCTTCGAACAAACTTAGCGCATGTCGTACATCACGGCGCCAATCGGAAGTTAAATGAGATCAACCAGAGTGGTGTGAAGATGAAACAGAACCACCGCTGGGGCTAGCGACCGAGATACTCCCGTGCCGAACGATTGGCCACATAACCAGCGAACATCAAGAGAATGCCTACGTTTAGTAGGACCTGAGTTTCGACACCGGTTTCGGCGAGATCGTCATCTTCGGATTCGGTTGCATCATCTGCGTCGTCTGCATCATCGTCGGCAGCCGCTCCGCTGC
Organism: uncultured bacterium; assembly: GCA_965524675.1. Taxonomy (GTDB): domain Bacteria; phylum Actinomycetota; class Acidimicrobiia; order Acidimicrobiales; family SHLQ01; genus CALLQB01. The sequence goes on along the minus strand of CBERPN010000004.1, from coordinate 46,845 downwards.
CATCGCCGACGGTAACGGTGCCCGTAGCGCCTGCGCTCTGGGCCACATCGCCAGCAGCCATTACCAGACCTTCGTCTGGGATGTCCCACTTGGCGGTTACCTCGAAGGTGCCGTCGTCGCTAACTGTGACCGGCGTTAGTTGCCCGGTGTCGCAGGTGTCGCCTGTGGCATCGGCGGGATCGGTCACTCCGGGGCAAGGCAAGATGAAAATGGCCAAGTCGGCTGGCCAGCCCTCTCCGGTGATCGTGACATCCTGATCACCGGCTTCGTCGACGCTGGCCGAGATCGTCGGTGAGTCCTGCGCTCCAACCAGTGGTGCGCTAGCAAATACAACAATTGCTGTGAGTACAACACTCAGCAGGTACTTGAAGGTGGTGGTCATCTATCCCCCGAAGGTTCGTAAGGTCGATGCGGCGACTTCATCCGCAACACCTCCAACTTTAGTGACAGGTCCACTAGAGATAAAATCGGCCGAGAAATACCTGCTTAGAGCTGGTTTGTCCTAGGACGGTGGGAACTCTTCGAACCCGTCATTCGATTCTGACTGCTCTCGAGAGTCGGCGTCGTAGACCGGACCACGGCGGCCCCGGCCACGCCCAAAGCCTGCCGCTCCCCCACCAGCCGTCGTACCGGTCGCACCACCGAGAGGGCTAATAATTTGCACACGTGACTTCACCGCCTTAGCGACGATAGGTCGAAGCAACGCTCGAATCGGTGGTAACAGCAACGAAATACCAACTGCGTCGGTGAGAAACCCCGGTGTGAGCATTAGGGCTCCGCCACCAAGAATCATGGCCCCATCGATCAGCGCGTTCGTTGGCATCTTGCCCGCGTTCAGTTGGTCTTGAACTCGCCGCATGACGCTTAGACCCTCGCGCCTCACCAACCAGGCACCGATCACGCTTACCAGGATCAACAAAACGATCGTTTCGAGCACGCCCAAGCTTTGGCTGACCTGCACGATTAGGAAGAGTTCGACGAGCGGTACGACTAAGAACAACAACAACAGCGGCCCAAACATGGCTCAATCGTAGGCGCCGCGTACTCTTAGCACATGTCGAAACCGTCCGAACGGCCTCCCTCCGTCGACTCACTGGCCCGTTCGTTGGCCGACACCGGCCTGCCGCACCCCCTTCTTGTGGACATAGCCCGTGAGGCAATCGCATCGGGCGACCACACTTCTGCGCATGCGCGGGTACTGAAACTGAAACGATCGCTACTACAACCAGTGGTGAACGCAACCGGTGTTCTGTTACACACAAACCTTGGTCGGGCACCGTGGCCGACAAGTGACAAGGGTGCGTATCGAAATGTCGAACTCGACTTGGCCACCGGCGATCGAGGTAGCCGACAAGCCCACGCACCGAAACTGTTGGCTCGATCCTGCGGAGCTGAATCTGCGATCGTGGTAAACAACTGCGCGTCGGCGGTCATGTTGGTGCTCGCGGCTCTCGCCAAAGATCGATCGGTCGTCGTTTCCAGAGGCGAGTTAGTCGAAATCGGTGGCGGCTTTCGCGTGCCTGAGGTGATGGAACAGTCTGGTGCTCGTTTAGTTGAGGTTGGCACCACGAACCGCACTCGCGCTGCCGACTTCTCACGCGCTATCGATGACCCCGATAACGATGTTGCCCTCGCACTCCAAGTACACCAATCGAACTACAAGATCGTCGGCTTCACAGAGGCTCCGTCCACCGAGGAACTGGCCGGTCTGGGCGTACCATTGGTTGCCGACATTGGTTCAGGGCTTCTCGACTCGGCGTGCCCATGGCTCGACGATGGACCCCCGGCGTGGCTCAAAGACGAACCGGCGGCTCGCCAAACACTCGAAGCCGGTGCCGCCCTAGTGGTGTTCTCGGGAGACAAACTGCTCGGAGGTCCACAAGCAGGAATCATCGCTGGCGACTCCGAGTTGGTGAAGCGATGTGCCTCGCATCCACTGGCCCGGGCGCTTCGCCCAGGCGGGCTGGTACTAGCAGCGCTGCAAGACCTCGCTATGGCGTACCTACGACGCGATGGCCAGGCCATCCCCTTCTGGCGCATGGCAAGTATTCCGGTCGATCAACTCCGAAAACGAGCCGAAGCCATTCGCGAAACCGGCGGAGCGGGCACGGTGGTAGAGACCATGTCGATCCCAGGCGGTGGCACGATGCCGACGGTCGAGTTCGCTTCTGTTGGTTTGGCCTTCGCAGGCGACCACCGAGATGCCTTGCGTAACAACGAGCTGGCAATAATCGCCCGAGTTGTTGACGACACCACCATCATCGATCTTCGCACCGTGAACCCGGCGGTCGACGAGCTGCTCGCAGAGGCGCTGGCGAAATTGGGCCGCTAGCGCCCCGTGGCCGTAGGACCACAAAAACCCTTAGGTTGGTCGCATGCATGTCGTTGCCACAGCAGGTCATGTGGATCATGGCAAGTCCACTCTGGTCAAGGCGCTCACAGGAACCGATCCCGATAGGTTCGCCGAGGAGAAAGAACGCGGGCTAACCATCGACCTTGGATTCGCCTCGACAACCTTGCCGAGGGGTCGAGGAATCTCGATCATCGACGTGCCCGGTCATGTTCGATTCTTGAAGAACATGCTTGCGGGAGTGGGCGCTGTCGATGCCAGCTTGTTCGTCGTCGCCGCGACCGAAGGCTGGAAACCTCAAAGCGAAGAACACCTACGCATTCTCGAACTTATGGGTGCTCGCCACGGCCTTATCGCTATGACCAAGGTCGGGATTGCCGACGACGACCTCATCGAACTAGCGACTCTCGATATCACCGAACACGTAGAAGGAACGTTCCTGGAAGGAGCTGAAATTGTCGCGGTTGATGCGCTGGCGGGCATCGGCGTAGACGATCTACTCGCCGCGCTCGACCGGCTACTCGACGAAACCCCCGAAGCTAGCGACTTGGCCAGGCCGAGAATGTGGATCGACCGGTCGTTCGCAGCCAAAGGTGCCGGAACCGTTGTAACCGGCACGCTCACCGGTGGCCGAGTGCGAGTCGACGACGAACTAATACTGGCTCCACCGGAGAAAGCGGTACGGATTCGCGGGCTTCAGAGTCTCTACGCCGACCGAACCAAGGTTGGCCCAGGCAACCGCGTCGCTATGAATATCAACGGGGTTTCCCACGACGAGGTGAAACGTGGCGACGTCGTAGTGAAGCAGGGTCAATGGCTCCGAACCGATGTATTCGATGCCAGCCTCACCGTTCTCGACGCGGTCGCCCACCCGGTATCGCGCCGTGGAGCGCATCTTCTATACATCGGCTCGGGCGAACATCCGGTGCGAATGCGGATCCTCGGTCCGGACGCATTGCTGCCAGGCAACAGCGGCAGTGTTCGATTGTTTCTTCCGTCGGCTCTGCCCTTGGTACCAGGCGACCGTTTCGTGCTCCGCGAAGCCGGACGCGGCGAAACGATTGGAGGTGGGGAGGTTCTCGATGTCGAACCTATTCTTCCCGCCTCAAAGGCTCGCCCCGATCGCGACACCGACAGGGTTATCGACGAGCGGGGCTGGGTCGAGGTCGACCATCTAACGCTGCTCACGGGCGAGCAGCGGACACCAACCATCGGCAACTGGGTCGTTTCTGCTACTGCTCTCGAATCTAAACTCGAGCAACTGAGAGCACAGATCGACCAGGCCGGGGCGCTTGGGCTCGACATCGCAGTGCTCGATGAGCAGGGACGAGCCGCGATCGAGCTGCTCGACGGATACAACACCCAAGCCGGGCGGGTCAGACCCGCAGATACAAAGAATCCCGCCATTGGACACCCGTTCTTGGTCGAGCTGCGCGCCAACCTTTTGACACCACCCAGTGCCAACGACATCGATCGCGGCGAACTGCGAGAACTGGTTCGCCGCGGCGAAGTGTTTTCGAGCGAGGGTGTCTTCTTTGCTATCGAAGCTGTCGACGCCGCCATCGCCGTAGTGAAAGAACTGCTTAGTAACGCCGACGGCTTCACCGTTTCAGACTTTCGCACCGCAGCGGCCATCAGCCGAAAGTACGCGCTTCCACTTCTCAACTATCTTGACGACAACGCAGTAACGAGGCGACGAGATGACCTTCGAATCGCCGGACCAAGAATGCCCCGGGCCTAGGTGGCTAGCGGCATCTACGCCTATTATCGAGGCTCCTAAGTGAGGGACCCACTCAATGAATGACCACGATCAACTCTCGGCCGGACTGGTGCAGATGGCGCCCGTGTGGCTCGACCGCGACGCCACCCTCGACAAGATCGCCAGTTACATCAGCGACGCTGCCGATAGCGGCTGCGACCTCGTGGCCTTCGGAGAAGCCTTAGCACCCGGATACCCGTTCTGGATCGAGCTAACCGACGGGGCGCGCTTCAACGATGCATCTCAAAAGCGGATGTTTTCTCACTACCTCGACCAGGGAGTAGTTCTCGAACGTGGCGACCTCGCGAAGGTCACCGACTTGTGCGCAAGCCGGTCGATCGCGGCGTACGTCGGCATTATGGAACGCCCCGCCGATCGGGGTGGTCACAGTCTTTATTGCACTCTGGTCTACATCGATAAAGAGGGAAACATCGGGTCGGCTCACCGCAAGCTCCAACCAACCTACGAAGAACGCCTCGCGTGGGCGCCCGGCGACGGCAACGGACTTGCGGTTCACGAACTCGGGGCCTTCAGGGTCGGCGGGCTCAACTGCTATGAGAACTGGATGCCGCTCGCCCGTTCGGCGCTATACGCCCAGGGCGAAAGCCTTCACGTCGCTGTCTGGCCCGGCAATGTGCGCAACACCTCCGACATCACCAGATTCATCGCATTTGAGTCGCGTTCGTTTGTGCTGTCGGCTTCCGGCGTTCTCCAAGCCGACGACATTCCTGCCGGAACACCCTTTAGAGACGAACTCGTCGAAGTGGCAAAGACCAACAAATACTTTGCGAATGGCGGCACCTGCGCGGCCGGACCCGATGGCCAATGGCTGCTCGAACCAGTAGAGGGCGACGAGGGACTCTTCGTCGTCGAACTCGACCACGGACAAGTGCGCGAAGAACGTCAGCAATTCGATCTCGCCGGCCACTACTCCAGACCAGACGTAACGCAGCTGGTGGTGGACCGCACCAGGCAAAGCACAATCACCTTTTCTCCGCCTCCGGCTACGGCGCTCCGCTAACACTCTTCACTTTCCAAACTCGCCCTCGCTAGCGCGACAGGACTACTCAACCACCCCTTCTTCGCCTCCGGCTCCGGCGCTCCGCTAACACTCTTCACTTTCCAAACTCGCCCTCGCTAGCGCGACGGGCTACCAAACCGCGTTGCTAGCTGGCGTTCCCCGGCCACGCAGACCGCCGGACCCAGGCTACGGGCTAGCGCCCTCCGCCTATGGACCTTGGCTGCCCAAGGTTGCTTTCTGCCAGTCTGGACTTTGGTGTCAGACATGTCTCTAATCAAAGCGTCTCTAATGGGGTTAGGTGGGTGGTGTCAGACACGCCTCTAAATCCTGGGTGTGCGATTGGATTGTTGGCTTTGTTGCCAGGAATTAGAAACGTATCGGACACCGGGGACGGCGTCCGAGCTGTGAAGGCTCGGCGCCAAACAAACCAAGAGAACGAGGAGCGAGTGATGAGCGACGGGTCAGCGCCTGCGTAGAAACAACGAGCGAGTATCGAGCGACGGGTCGGGCGCCAGCATCAGCAGCGCGCATCGAGGCCCGTCAGGGCCGGATTGCGCCTGCGGGAAACATTGTGCGTGCTCTAAATGAGGATTCCTGGGATTGGTTTTGGCTTTCCTGAGAGCACTAGTGATGGGTCGATCTCGAACCAGTTGGCGAGGGTTGCGTAGTACTCGGCCATCGGTGTGGTGGGTGCCAGGTTGTCCTCTTCGTCGAGACGGGTGAGCGATGGCGACTCGCCGTGTCGGCCAAGAGTGATCGGCCCGGCGAGCAGAGCCATCGAGGCGTTGCCGTGGTCGGTACCCGAATCGCTCGATTTGGGTCGTCTCCCGAACTCTGACGTTGTTGCGATGAGCGTCGATGCATCGAGCCCGTCGCTGGCAAGGTCGTTTCGAAAGGCGACCAGTGCTTCATCGAGTTCCATCAGCAGGTAGTCGTGGGTCCCGCGTTGGTCGTCATGAGTGTCGAACCCACCCAAGGGCACGTGGATGATCCTCACCCCGCTATCGCTTCGCATCAGGTTCGCGGCCACCGCCAGCGAGTTCGCGAGGTCGCTTCCGGGGTATTCGACTGGGCGTTCTTCGGGGTCGAAGCCGCCGAGCATGTCGGCAAACTCGATTGCCTGTGTCGAGCCGTGACGGGCAGCGTTCATCAACTCTCCGCCTGTCGATGTAGCCGACATTGACAGAAGCGATTTGCGGAAGTGTTCGAAGAACTCGCCCTCCTCACGGAAGAACCAGCCGGCGTCGGCATCGGCTAGGCCAAGAGTTGTTGCCTTTTCGGCTATTAGTTGGGGAACATGTCCGTTGCCACCGATCGACAACCCGGTTAGCGGGTCTCCTACATCGAGTTGATCGCACAAGCGGCCCAAGAATCCGGTGTGTCGACGGTCATCGATCGAGGTCGCTCCTTCCCACCAGAGCTGCGACATTTCAAAGTGCGACAAGATGCCGTCGGTCGAACCAATTCCTTCTAGGACCGCGATGCCTTGTTCGTTCAGCCCGGCTAACGATGGGTTGAGCGCCATTTCATCGTCGAGCATCACCAACTCTTCTTCTTCGTGCAGCAGGTCTGGCCGTAGGTTTCGCAGCGCTCCGCTGCCGTAGGGGATCAGGGTTGCGAGTCCGTCGTTGCCGCCCTCGAGTTCGATGATGATCAGGGTTCGGTCGGCGAGTGGACCGGCTTTGGTAAGCGCAGCAGGTGGATTCGAGCTTTGTTGGGCGACAGATCCAGTCGAACCGCTGGTGACCCTACCGTCTACAGTCGGCAACCTAGGGTCGTTGTCTTTTCCCAAAAGGAAGGCGCCAGCCCCAAGGCTTGTGGCTGTAGCACCGGCGGCAGCGAGGCCCAGGAACCTGCGGCGTGAGGTTGTCTTGGCGTCCTGGTATGAGTCGGCTTCGCTGAAAGTCATGCTAGTGAGTACTCCGGTGAGCTAATGGCGATATTGAGCAACATCTCAAGACCCTGGTCGTAAGCGGGGAACTTCTTTAGAGCGGCGTCCATCACCGCTCGCGTATCCTCGCTCACATCGAACAGGCCGCAGTGATTCAGCACCTTGTCGACCGTGGGTTCGAGTCGATCTATTAGCCGGTCGCTCAGCTCGGCCTCGAACAAGATGCCCGTGCGGCCGAGAGCCTGAGACGCATTGAGCCAGCGGGCGTCGCCCGGCCAGCCAGCAACATTGGGAGGATAGTAGGGGACCTGTCCAAGTTGCCAGAGTGACCATGGCTCCGGATCGAGGCTGTCGGATCCGAGCGTTGCAGTCACCGCCGAAATGAACTCAATTCCCGAGCGGGCACGGCTGCGAACGTGGTTGAGGAAGTCATCACCCAGCACCATTGCTTCGAGCAGAGGTCGAATCTCGAGATCGTTCGATCGGAAGACATCCGCTAGCTCATCGAGTTTTTGTGACTCAGGTTCTCCTCCAACGATGTGTCGATAGATGGCGCGGGACACGTGACGAGCACACTCTGGCTGGTCACAAATCTCGTCGATGATCGATTCGTTGGTCCAACGCTTGCGGGTTCCGAAGAAGCGCAACGGCCGACTGAAGTGATCTTCGGCATCGAACACGACCTTGTCTGTCTCGTAGTCGACATACCATCCTGAGAGCCCTCTGGCCGCAACTCTGATGTCTTCTTCGCTGTAGTTGCCGATGCCGAGCGCAAACAACTCCATCACTTCACGAGCGTAGTTTTCGTTTGGTTCATCGCCCGAGGAGTATGAACCGTCGAGGTAATGAAGCATTGCCGCATCGACGGTGATCGCTTGTAACAGCTCGCGAAAGTTGCCCAATGCGTGTTCGGCGATCAGACGTCGCTGGTCCACGACATGGACCAGTTGGGTCTTGTTGAGACTAGTCGTCAGGTGATTGTGCCAGAACCAAGCCATGCGATCGCGTAACCCGGCTTCTGGTGATGCGAGGTCGAGCAGCCAGTCTTTGATGAACGCCTCTTCACCGTTCTCTTCGTAGTTGATTAGCGACTGGGATTTGGGTTGAGAAGCATAGCCCTCTTCGATGATTTCGGCCGCCACATCAAGTGGGTCAAGCGAAGCGTTCTTTTCCGTTTGGCCGGGGTGCGCTGTGATTGTCAGACGCCGCAACACGTGGGCGTGTAGCTCTTCATTTGTTGTTGTTTGGGCCATGACCTCTCTCTTACACGAGACCTCATTAATCGAACATGAAGCCTTCCTTCATGGATCCTTCATGTTTGAGATGGCACACTGGTCAGGTGCGCCTCTTGGTCGTGGAAGACGACATTGCTCTGGCGACCGTTCTCGAGCGTGGCTTGGTCGAAGATGGTTATGCCATCGACTTGGCTCACCGAGTGGTCGATGCCCGTCACCTAGTCGACTCTCACGACTATGATCTCCTCGTTTTAGATCTCGGGTTACCCGATGGCAACGGGCTCTCCTTGTGTAGAGAACTACGTGACGCCGGATGCTTTGTGCCGGTGTTGATATTGACCGCGCGCGATACCCTGTCAGACAAAGTCGCTGGTCTCGATAGTGGAGCCGACGACTACCTCACTAAACCGTTCGACTATCCCGAATTGGCCGCGCGGGTTAGGGCGCTTCTTCGTCGACCGGTCGATGCCCGCTCCCCGATTCTTGAGGTTGGCGAGCTACGCCTCGATCCAGCGTCGCGGCGGGTTTGGCGCGGCGCAATAACGGTTCCTCTAACGGCGCGTGAGTTTTCACTGCTCGAGTTCTTGATGACCCGAGCCGAGGAAGTCGTATCGCGCACCGATCTTCTAGAACATGTATGGGACGCCAACTACGATGGACTCTCCAACGTTGTCGATGTTCATGTGGCGAATCTTCGCCGCAAACTTGCTGGATCTGACGGCGAGGTTGTGATCTCGACGGTGCGGGGCGCAGGATACCGGCTCGGGATATCGCAACCCGATGAGGAAAAGGAGGGTGCAGCATGAATCTTCGTGGAGTCCGAATCCGCCTGACCATCGTCTATGGAGTCATTACTGCGCTTACCGTTGCGGCTCTGACCTGGTATGCAGCATCGACCGCAGGAGACCGAATATATGAGTCGGCTGAACGCGAGGCCTCCGACAATGTTGTCTTAGCCACAATCGATCCGGAGAGTTCGCCCGACAACATCTGGAGGGTGCACGTTGTCGAGGATTGGGCCGACCCGATCGGCGAGGTGTCGGTCGAGCCGCCGCTGTTTACCATCGCTGACAGGGCAGGCGGTGGCGAAACTTATGAACGGTTTGAACAGGACGGTACTTGGTTGGCCTATGCGCTGGCCTTCGACGATGATTCCTACGTCATTTCGGCCGTCTACTTAGAAGACTATGAGTCCGATGTGTCGGCGCTGCAGTGGCGGATCTGGCTCGCTGCCCTAACCGCGATTGCAGCCGCGGCGGCGGCTGGGTGGTTCGTGGCGGGGAAGTCCCTGGACCCTGCCCGGCGAGCAGCTCAACAGCAGCGTGATTTCATCGCCGACGCCGCTCACGAACTTCGTACCCCCTTAGCGGTCATCCAAGCATCGGCCTCTCACGCTCTAAGTCGCGATCGCGATGCGGACGCCTATAAAGAGTCTCTGTCAGAGATCCGCCAAGCTACCGAACGAGCAGGCGCCGGGGTGGGCGAGCTGCTCGAGCTAGCTCGTCTTGAGGCTGGTCAGGCGCAGCCCCGAACTGCGCCACTTCGGTTAGATCTTCTCATTGAGGAAGTTGCCGCTGGTATCCGGGTCGATGACACCAAAGTTGAGGCACACCCGACGATTTCGGTCGTGGCCGACGCCGATTACGGCTTGTTACGCCAGGTGCTCGAGAGCCTGGTGCGCAACGCGGCGGTTCGAGCCGACTCGGTGATGCTCACCGCAACCTCGCACGCCGGGCGAGCCATTATCGACGTGATCGACGATGGCGATGGTTTCGACGAAGAGCTGCTACCTCATGTTTTTGACCGGTTTCGAAGGGGCGACACAAAGGGTTCGTCCGGCCTCGGTATGGCCATCGCGAAGACGGTGGTCGAGGCGCACAAGGGCACTGTTACGGCAAGCAACCGTGACGAGGGTGGCGCGCAGGTAAGGATCGAGCTTCCACTCTCCAGCTAACGCATACCCAAACCGAAGTCCCGTGACGCTGATGCCGGATAATCCTAGAAGGTCACCGAACTTAAGGCTTAGGACGCTAGTAAGGGAGTCCAACGTAGTTCTCGGCCATTGACTTCATGGCACTCTGCGACGAGAACAAGTACTCCAGATCTGTTTGCTGAAGTTTGTTGTCGTAGTCGATGTTGTCGGGGAATGTATGAAGCAGCGTCGTCATCCACCACGAGAAACGTTGCGCCTTCCAGACTCGGGCCAGTGCCTTGGCCGAGTATGCGTCGAGGCCGCGGTCGTCGCCGTTGAGATAGTGATCGACGAACCCGTGGTACAAGTAGTGAATATCTGAAGCGGCACTGTTTAGCCCCCGAGCCCCGGTGGGCGGAACGATGTGTGCGGCGTCGCCAGCCAAGAACATGTTGCCGTAGCGCATTGGTTCGGCGACGAAGCTTCGCAGTGGAGCGATGCTCTTCTCTATCGATGGTCCGGTGACGAGATTGGCCACCAAATCGTCGGGCAGGCGTCGCTTCAGTTCGTCCCAGAACATGTCATCTGTCCAGTCGTCGACGCTGTCGGTGAGTGGAACTTGGATGTAATAGCGGCTGAGAATCTGTGACCTGAGCGAGCAAAGCGCAAATCCACGCTCGTGTTTGGCGTAGATGAGTTCGGGCGAAACCGGCTTAGTTTCGGAGAGAACACCGAGCCAGCCGAACGGATAGACTTTTTCGTACTCGGTGATCTTGTCGGCGGGGATCGATTGGCGGCTTATTCCGTGGTAGCCGTCGGCACCGATGATGTATTCGCAGTCGACACGTTCGGCCTTACCATCAACCTCATAGGTGAGGTAGGGGGAATCGCTGGTCATGTCGTGTGGTGCGACGTTGTCGGCATTGTGGATGACGATGCCCCCCGCACGCTCGCGCGCCTCGTAGAGGTCCTTGGTCAGTTCGGTTTGACCGTAAACCATCACGGTGTCGCCGTTGGTAAGTCCTTTGAGGTCGAGACGGTCGCGAACGCCGTCGTGCGCGATATAGAAACCGTCGTGAATCTCGCCTTCGGCATCCATCCGGGCGGCACACTCGGCCTCGCGCATCAGCTTGACGAATCCGTGCTCGAGTACCCCTGCCCGAATCCGGCCGAGCACGTACTCGCGGGTGTGCTTCTCGAGCAGAACGGTCTCGATCCCGCGAACGTGAAGCAACTGCGAGAGCAACAGCCCTGAGGGGCCCCCGCCAATGATTCCAACCTGGGTTTTCATCTTCAGTACCTACTTAGTCTTGGCAAGCGAGCAGCATCGTGCCCGCACCGGTGTTCGAGATCGGGACGCGATAGTTCTGATGAAGCAGGGTGACTTCGGCGGACAGCGCCCCCCGCATCATCATCCACATGATTAATTCAGATCCTTGCGTACCAGCCTGGGCGATCAGGTCGTGGCGGGTATTTAAAGTGAGTTCGTCGGGGTCCGAGACGAGTTTCTCCATACACATCAGGTCGAACTCAGGGTTGATAAAGCCCGCCCGCTCACCGTCGAACACGGTAGTTCCAGCGATCTCCCAAGATGTCTTGCGGCCGAGCCCGACCGCTGTGCCAGCGACCAGTCCGCTCATGATTTGACGCCGCGAGACTTCCATTTCTAACCGCCCTTGTGTTGAGGTGCCCAGCCTCGCGGTTGTCACCAAGACACGTCAAGCAAAAGCCGTGACACATTTGTTGTCACGAAAGCTTCCTCATCAGATTCTAGAATCGCAGCGGGCCTAGGATTCCGGGCGCAAGTCACCCCGAGCGATTTCTTGACGCTAGATCCAGTCTTCGCCATTTACGATGCTGGGCCCAAAAGCGCCGAAGCCAATCTCTGCTTCGCCGTCGATCGGAATAGTCATCCAGGCCGGCGTGCCCGGGACCCTGTAGTCGGCCCAAAGAGCGTCGCTGCCGAGGACGTGCGCAACACCGCTTACCCCGAGCCCTTCAATGAAATCAGTGACCGCCGTCTCGCCTTCACTGAGTGGAAGACCAATGATCGTGTAGAGATCTCCATATTTACTATTCGCCACTGCGACCGTAGAGGCTTCTCGGACACACGTTGGTCAATGGGCTCCCCAAAACCACAGCAGAACGTTCTTGCCGGCGAGGGTTTCGGGGTCGAAGGTGCCGCCGCCATACAAAGGTAGTGATGCCAGGCGCAGGATTGCTTCGCGGTTCTCTACCGCAGCGGGCTCGGCGACGGCTCCTGCGATGGTGGTCGGCGAAGCAATCTCAGTCGAGGTCGCTGGAGCGGCAATCTCAGTCGAGGTCGCTGGAGCGGCAATCTCAGTCGAGGTCGCTGGAGCGACCCGGGCTTCGGTGGTTGTTGGGACGCTAGAAGTGATTGTGGTTGTTGGGGCTACGGGAGCTGTGGTCGGCGCAGCTGTGCTAGCACCGTCGTTACCTGGCTCCTCGGCCAAAACCTGCTGCCCGGCAACCCCTGAACTGGCACACCCGCCAGCAAGAATGGCGAACGCCAACGCGACGGGCGCGCCCCGAGAAAACCTCTGCATCCTTTAAGCGTAGGACCCTTCGCGGCGCTACGTGCACCTCAGTAAGGATCGACTCGAGATGCCGCGCAAAGGAGCCCGACAAAAGAACCTTCGCAAAGTCACGGCCTTTTGAGGATTGGCGACTACCGTTCGCTATGTTGTGCCCCCTTGTCAATCATGTGTAAGTCATGTCGAAAGGTCCGCTTTGTCGGGTCTACATAGGCGTCGGTAAGGTCATTTTTCGTGTCAGATTTCCTTCGTAGCTACTTGACCGTCGCCATCTTTGGTGGTGTTGCGGTCGTACTCGTAGGCTCGTTGCTTACCATCGGTAGCTTCATTAGACCGTCGCGCCCCAACAAGATCAAAAACATGCCGTACGAGAGCGGTGTCGATCCGGTGGGCGACATGTGGTCTCAGAGCAATATTAGGTACTACATTTTTGCCTTGCTGTTTGTGTTGTTCGACGTAGAGGCTGTGTTCATCTTTCCGTGGGCTCAACGGCTTGAGGTCTACGGCTACTTTGGCCTAATCGAGATGGCGATATTCATCTTTATCCTTGTTCTTGGTTTGGCTTATGCATGGCGCAAAGGAACCCTTAAATGGGTCTAGTCGAAAGTGGCAAGGCCCCGAAGCCGCTAACCGAGCTGCTGAACATCAGCCGCAAATATTCGCTGTGGGTCTACCAGTGGGGTCTCGCCTGCTGCGCGATCGAAATGGGCGCCGCCTTTGCGTCGCCTCGCTACGACGTCATGCGACTCGGCGTCATCCCGCTGCCGGCGAGCCCTCGCCAAGCCGATTGTGTCGTGATCTCTGGCACCGTCACCGACAAGATGGCTCCGTCCATCAAGCGCTTGTACGACCAGATGCCCGAGCCGAAATACGTCATCTCGATGGGTTCGTGTGCCAACTGCGGCGGGCCGTATTGGGATTCGTACTCGGTAACAAAAGGCGTCGATCAGATCATTCCAGTCGATGTATACGTACCCGGCTGTCCGCCAAGGCCCGAAGCCCTGCTCGAGGGAATCGTCATGTTGCAAGCAAAGATTCGCAACGAAGACATGGGCGAGAAGTGGCGTGGCGAACCCATAGTCGTGGGCGGCTGATATGAGCCCAACGGCAACAAAAGACGACACCGCCGACGCTGCCGAAACTGCAAAGGCCCCAGCGTCAGACGACAAGCGCGAGGCAATTCTCGCCGGACTTACGGGTCAGCTTGGCGATTCGATCGTGAGTTCGCACCTGAAACCGGGTGACGATCTCTGGATTCGGGTCGACACAGAAGCCTGGGCCGAAACGGCGCGGGTTCTGCGCCATCCCTTGAACTGCGGTTACTTCGATTTTGTATCGGCCATCGACTGGATGCCGTCGCCTTATGGCCGCGAAATGGATTCTGAGGTCGACAAGATTGCGGCTGCGACCGCTGGCGAGACGATCGAGCAAGCTGACCCAGAGCCGATCACCCACGGCTACTGCGGTGGCGAAACCCGGTTTCAGGTTTTCGCGCGAGTGTTGAACGTCGTCGAGAAGTGGGGTGTCCATATCAAGGCCGATGTCCCCGACAGTCTGGTGATGGACACCTGGATCGAACAGTACCCCGGTGCCAACTGGCACGAACGTGAAGTGCACGAAATGTTCGGTATCTCCTTTAACGGACACGGCGATATGCGCAACCTGTATCTCCCCGGCGATTTCGAGGGCCACCCGCTACGAAAAGACTTTCCCCTACTCGCCCGTCGCGTCAAGCCTTGGCCCGGCATAGTCGACGTCGAAACCATGCCAGACGGCGACGACGATGAGGAGACTGGCGAATGAGCACTCCGACAACCACCACCAGTCAGCGCGATCAGCTTGCGTACATAGCGGCTAAGGCCGCCGATTCGCGCATCAACGTCGAACTCGAGACCGAGGGAATGACCCTCAACATCGGCCCTCAGCATCCCGCCACCCACGGCACACTGCGTCTCATCGCCCGGCTCGATGGCGAGCAAGTGATCTCGGTCGACCCCGTGATGGGCTACATGCACCGCGGCTACGAAAAGCTCACCGAAGTTCGGACTTACCCTCAGGTAACCACACTGATTAACCGGATCGACTGGCTGGGTAGCTTCGCTAACGAAGTTCCTTTCATTCTCGCTGCCGAGAAGCTGATGGAGGTCGAAGCGCCACCGCGAGCACAGTGGATCCGCACGATCTTGTTCGAGATGAGCCGCATCTCCAACAATCTGCTCGGCTTGGGCGACATGGCTGCCCAACTCGGTGCGGTGACTCCGGTGTTCTACGCATTTCGCGATCGCGAGTATGTACTCAACCAGATCGAATCGTTCACAGGCGGCCGCTTTCACCCAAATTTTGACCGCATCGGCGGTCTCAAAGACGACATGCCCGCCGGCTGGATCGAAGCCACTAAAGACTCCATGGTCAAGATGCGAGAGTCGTGCGACGAACTCGAAACCCTTGTCATGGGTAACGAGATCTTCACTACCCGAACCCGCGGAATCGGCATTATTCCTGCCGAGATTGGCCTCGAGTACGGGCTCAGCGGTTCGAATATTCGTGCCAGCGGCGTCGACTGGGACCTCCGCCGCGATGCCCCCGACGGCATGGTCTATGACCAAGCCGACTGGAAGGTCTGGACCCACCCCGACGGCGACAGCTTCGCCCGGTTCTGGGTTCGACTTCAGGAGATGCGCGAGGGCACAAAGATAGTCGATCAACTGCTCGACTCGATTCCCTCAGGCCCGGTGATGGCCAAGGTGCCACGAATCATCAAAGTCCCCGAAGGCGAGGCCTGGGTCGAGACCGAAAATCCGCTCGGCGCAATGGGCTACTACGTAATTTCTAAGGGTGACTTGGTACCGTTTCGGGTGAAAATCCGATCGGCATCATTCAACAACGTCGCCATCATTCCTTGGGTACTCAAGGGCGTATACGTTCCCGACATTATCTCGATCTTGGCCAGCCTTTACTTCATCTTGGGAGACATCGATCGGTGAGTTCTTCCTTACTCGCCGTCGAGCTTGCCTACTGGCAGCAGACCAGCCTTCGGGTTCTCGGCGGACTCGTCGCGATCCTGTTGCCCGCTGGTGGCTTGGTCTACATCTATTTGTTCAAGATGATGAGCTTCATGCAGAGTCGTCTTGGCCCAATGGAGGCTGGCCCGTACGGGTCGATGCAACTTCTGGCCGAGGTGGGCAAATGGATTCAGAAGGAAGACATCATCCCCGACAAAGCCGACCGGTATGTGTTCGTGTTGGCGCCATTCGTCGTGCTGATGAGCACCTTCTTGTTGGTGATAATTCTCCCGTTTGGTCCCGATGCCTGGTTCGTCGATCTCGACACTGGCATCTACTTCGCGATGGCGGTGTCGTCGGTATCGGTGATCGGTATCTTGATGGCTGGTTGGGGATCGTCATCCAAGTACTCCCTGATGGGCGGTATTCGGGCCGCAGGGCAGTTAATCGCATACGAGCTTCCGATGATCCTTGCCGTGCTGGGGGTTGTAATCCAGGCTGGCACCCTCAACATGAACGAAATCGTATTCGCTCAAGCCAACGGCGAGATCTTCGGCTTCGGGGCGCTTGGCAACCCATTCATCCTCACTCAGTTCGTCGGATTCGCGCTCTTCATGGTGGCTATCCAGGCCGAACTCACCCAGCCGCCGTTCGACATGCCGGTAGCGGAGTCGGAATTAGTTGCCGGTTACATGACCGAATACTCGGGGCTACGGTTTCTGCTTTTCTTCATCGGCGAGTATGCGACTGCTGGCGTATTCTCAGGGATTGTCGCCGTGCTATTTCTCGGTGGCTGGTACGTGCCCGGTCTTGCCCCCGAGCACGATCTGTATAACGTGCTCGGCCCGCTTGTCCTAATGGCCAAGATCTTCTTAGTGGCTGGCCTGATATTCTGGTTCCGGTTCACTTACCCCCGCTTTCGCGAGGATCAGTTGCAGCGCCTCGCTTGGAAGTTCCTAATTCCCGTAGCCCTGCTCAATGTCGTGGCTACCGGCGTGCTCAAGGTGGTTTTCTGATGCGGCGCATTGGTCTGGTACCGGTGACGGCCGCCGATGGGGTAGGGGCCCCGTCTGGTGGAGGAGAGCGGCTTGCCGGCTCGGGTCAGAAACAAGGTGGTTTTCTAATGGGGAGCTTCTCATGGGGATAGTTCCTGGCTTGATCAAGGGTTTGGGTATCACGGCCAAAACCGGCCTCAAGACCGTCTTCCCGGGTGGGATCAAGAAGCCCATTCCTGCGCCGTCCAAGGGCGCCGTTACGGTGCAGTATCCGCACGAAAAAGAAACCCCTACCCCGCGCGCTCGTGGTGTCATTGCGTTGCATGAAGAGAACTGCACCTCGTGCATGTTGTGCGCTCGCGAGTGCCCCGACTGGTGTATCTACATCGAAGGCCATAAATACCTTGCCCCGCCGCGTCGCGAAGGTGGGAAGCCTCGCCAGAAGAATGCGCTAGATCGCTTTGATATCGACTACTCGCTATGCATGTACTGCGGCATCTGTGTCGAGGTGTGCCCGTTCGAGGCTTTGTTCTGGAGCCCCGAGTACGAGTTTTCTGAACCCAGGATCGCCGACTTGTTGCACGACAAGGAACGCCTCGGCGAATGGATGCACACCGTCCCAGACTTCGAGAGTTATGAAGCTGGCAGCGAGGCCAAGCCCAAGAAAGTGCCGCCGCCTTCGCAGGTCCCCGCGCCATGATGTCGATTCTGGCCCAAGCGGGCTCGGGTGATCTGTTGGTCGCCCAGAACATTTTTTGGTGGATCTTTGCCATCATCACCGTGTTCGCGGGGATCAAGGTGGTCACTACCACCAACATCGTGCACGCCGCTCTCTACCTGGTCATTGTTCTCGCAGGTGTAGCGGTGCAGTTCATCTTCTTGGGCTCGGAGTTCACCGCCGTAACTCAGGTACTTGTTTACATCGGCGCAATCGTGGTCTTGTTCCTGTTCGGTATCATGTTGACCCGCGGCAGCCTAGGCGACGATCAACTGAGCGCAAGCGAGCGACGCGGCATGGGTGGGCTTGTTGCAGCGCTGTTGTTTGGAATCATGGCCTTTGCGCTGATCGACGGCTTCGAAGACACTGTGCTGGCCGCCGATACCCGCAACCTTGTCGAGGTTGACACACCCATCGACACCGACATCGACGACGATAAGTTCGTTCGGGTCCGTCGGGGAAGCGACACCGCCGCTATCGGCGACACCATCTTTGAGCAGTACATCATTCCATTCGAGGCGATCTCGGTGCTACTGCTGGCAGCCCTAATAGGCGCGATCGTCATCGCGCGAAAAGAATAGGAGCGCAAGAAACCTCATGTGGCTCAACCAATTCTTGCTGCTCGCGGCAGCTCTCTTCTGCCTTGGTGTCTATGGTGTCATCGTCCGCCGAAACGGTGTGATGGTGCTCATGTCGATAGAGATGATCCTCAACGCCGTCAACATCAACCTGGTGGCCTTCGGAGCGTTTAACCACACTCCGGTCGGCTCGGTTTTTGCCCTATTCGTTATCGCAGTGGCCGCAGCCGAGGTCGGGATCGGCCTAGCGATCGTGCTGCTTATCTACCGCAACAAGAAGAGCATCGACTTCAGCGACGTCGATCTCTTGAAAGGCTGACCCGGGTGACTCTCGGATCACTTCTACTCCTTGCCACCGAGGCGGGCGAGGTAACCGCTGGCTTTACCTTTGCTGGTCCGTGGATCCTTCGCAATGCCTGGATCGTCCCGTTCATTCCGGCGATGTCCTTCTTGGCGATTTTGTTCTTCGGTAAGCGCCTCCCTTATAAGGGCGCCGAAATCGGTGTCGCTTCGGTACTTACCTGTCTGTTGCTGGCGATTATCGCTAACGTCGCGTGGTTCGATCACCGCGACAACTTCGAAGCTCATGGCGATCGTGCCGAAGATGCGGCAGCACTAGTCGTGCGCGATGTGGGGTCGGCGGCGCCGGCGGTGGTAACCGTCGACGGTGTACCCGACGAGGTCGACCTCACGACCTCTGAAGAAGAGCACGAAGCTGAAGGTGAGGGTGGTCACGAGGCGGTGCACCCCTCGACTGCTGTCCGCAATGAAGCCACGTGGTTCCAGACCGGCGGGGTCGACTTCAAGGTCGGAACCCTCATCGATGGCCAGGCCGTAATGATGCTGTTTGTCGTCAGCCTCATTTCGTTACTGGTTCATGTCTACTCCACCGACTACGTGGCTGGCGACCGTCGCTACACCCACTACTTTGCCTTCTTGTCGCTGTTCACCGCGGCGATGTTGCTGCTTGTTGTTTCGGCTACCACCATCATGTTCCTCACGGCGTGGGAGCTCGTCGGGGTTTGCTCGTTTGCCCTTATCGGCCACTGGTGGGAGGAGAAACCAAACTCCGACGCCGCCCTGAAAGCGTTCCTTACCAACCGTGTCGGCGACGTCGGCCTACTGATCGGAATCATTATTCTGTTCTTTGCGGCCGGGCAGACCTTCGACATCGTCGAGATCAACACTCAAGCCGTTAACGGCCAGATCGGTCATAACACGCTACTAATCGCCTCGCTTTGTCTCATGGCCGCCGTGATGAGCAAGTCGGGCCAGTTCGTGCTGCACACTTGGTTGCCCGACGCTATGGCTGGGCCAACACCAGTTTCGGCGCTGATTCACGCAGCCACAATGGTGGTCGCTGGCATCTACATGATCGCCCGTCTTTATGGGGTCTTCTTCGAAGGATTCTCGATCGGCGGATCATCGATCAACGCAATGGCCGTAATCGGAACAATCACCTTGTTCTTTGGCGGCCTTTTGGCATTCGTTCAAGACGACATCAAGAAGGTGTTGGCCTACAGCACGGTATCTCAGCTGGGCTACATGGTGATGGCCTTGGGCGTTGGCGCATGGGGTGCGGCCTTGTTCCACCTCTTTACCCACGCATTCTTCAAGGCTGGCTTGTTTCTCGGTGCCGGATCGGTGAGCCACGCGGTTCATAGTTTCGACATGAAGAAGGACATGGGTGGCATGCGCAAGTTCATGCCCAAGACGTTCGCGACCTTCATGATCTGCACCGCGGCATTGGTGGGCGTCTTCCCGTTTGCCGGGTTCTGGTCTAAGGACGAGATTCTGGTTGGCACAGGAGGCTGGGGGTTGTTTGGAGGCACAGGCGGAAACGGCGCCTACACGCTCATGCTCGTAGGGGGTATTGCAGGTGCGGCCCTAACCGGTGCCTACATGACTCGGGTTATCTACCTCACCTTCTATGGCGAGTTCCGCCACGTAGCCCATAACGATCACGCCCATCACAGCGCTGTCGACGAGCCCGAACCGGCTCTGGTGGCTGCGATGAGTGACACCACCACAGGCGCCCATGATGTCGTCGAGCATGCTGATACGGCACCCGTCTCTGACCACGGTGATGGCGACGAACACAAGCTGCCGCACGAATCGGGTCCGCGAATCACTGTGCCACTTATCATCTTGGCGACATTCGCCTTGTTGGCGGGGCTGGTCAATCTGCCACCTGGGTTCCTCACCGGCGACGAGGCTGGCTGGCAGGAACGGTTCCTGCATTTCTACGAACCGGCCGGAGCCGCTTACTTCCCGGCGATAAGTCACGGGGCACCTAGCTATTCGCTAGCTATCTTCTCATCGATAATCGGCCTGCTAGGTGTGGCCGTTGCGTACTACTACTACTTCGTTCTGGTCGAACGTAAGAGCGCTGAGGTGGGCGAGAGCCTCACCGAATTGCCCGATGGTCTCACCACCAAGTTCGGGTTTCTGCGGGCGGGTCACAAGGTCTTGGTCGAGAAGTACTACCTCGATCACCTTTACACCGGCATCATCGCTGGTGGCACAAAGGGCCCGGTCGCCAAAGCAACCAACTGGTTTAACCAACACGTACTCGACGAGGCCGTCGATGTAGTTGGTCGCAGCTCGGTAACCCTAGGAGAGGGTGTCTACAAGCACTTCGATCAGAAGGTGGTAGACGGAGCTGTCAACACCACCGGCCTGATTTCGAATGAGGTTGGCTCCGAGCTTCGCAAACTTCAAAACGGAAAAATCCAGCAATACGCTGCCTACCTGTTCGCAGGAGCGACCGTGTTGGCTGGCGTATTGGTCTTCGTCATCTGACGCCTCTAGAGAGCACAAGAAGAAATGATTTACGACAACGATTGGGTGCTTAGCCTCTTAACCTTCGCTCCGCTTGGCGCGGCGTTGGTGATGATGGCCATCCCGAAGGCCGACGAACTGCTTCACAAGACCATCGCGTTAGCGGTGTCGGGTGGGCTGTTGATATTTGGCACGATCTATCTGCTAACCGAGTTCGACTTCGACAACGCCGATCAGATGCAGTTCAAGTTCGATGCCGACTGGATAGATGTCATTAACAGTCGCTACATCGTCGGCATCGATGGTATGTCGCTGCCGCTTATCTTGTTGACGTTGCTGGTGGTGCCGCTGTGCATCATCTATTCGTGGGAACACTTCCCCGAGCCGCACAACCCCAAGTCGTTCCTCATCCTTATCCTCATCCTCGAGACGGGGATGATCGGTACCTTCGTAGCTGAAGATTTGATTCTGTTCTTCGTGTTCTTCGAAGTAGTACTGCTGCCGATGTTCTTCATGATTGCGGTCTGGGGTGGCGACGACCGGCGCTATGCATCGCTCAAGTTCTTCCTCTTTACTCTCTTCGGTTCAGCGTTGATGATCTTGGCTTTCCTTTCGCTGTTCTTCCTTGCAGAGGATTCGAGCGGCGTGGCGATGCGAACCTTCGATATTCAGGCACTCAGCGCATGGGGTGGCGCCAACCTCACCCGCAACGCAGCGCTGCTGATCTTCGGCGGAATGTTTATGGGCTTTGGAATCAAGGTGCCGATGTTCCCGTTCCACACCTGGCTTCCCGATGCCCACACCCAGGCGCCAACCGTCGGCTCGGTAATCCTGGCGGCGGTACTTCTAAAGCTTGGAACCTATGGGTTCATAAGAATCGCTATTCCAATCCTGCCCGAAGCAGCCGTCGAGTGGGCCCCCTGGATTGGTCTGTTGGCGGTCATAGGAATTATCTACGGAGCGCTCGGCTGCCTGGCCCAGACCGACATGAAGCGTCTGATCGCGTTCTCGTCGGTATCGCACATGGGTTTCGTGATGCTCGGCATCAGCACCCTCACCACCTTTGGCATCAACGCTGCGGTCTTTGGCATGGTGGCTCACGGGCTCATCACCGGCATGCTCTTCTTCGTCGCTGGTTCCATCAAGGACCGCTTCCACACCCTTGAGATCAAACGATTGGGTGGTCTGCTGATCCAGGCACCCCGAATGGGCTGGATTCTTGGTTTCGCCACGATGGCCTCGCTCGGCCTGCCAGGTCTGGCGGGCTTCTGGGGTGAGTTTCCGGCAATACTGTCGGCGTACCAGCCAGCCAACGGTGTCCCAGTCGAGATCTTCAGAGCCTTCATGGTCATCGCGGCCATCGGTACGGTGCTGGCCGCTGGCTACCTGTTGTGGCTTCTGCAGCGCACCGCCTTTGGTGAGCCGTCCGAAGAGTTCGCCAACGATCCGAACATCCACGACGCTACAAAGTTCGAGTACATCGCCTGGGCTCCAATGCTGATTCTCATCGTCGTTCTCGGGGTGTTCCCGAATCTGTTGTTCTCTATGACCGATCCGGCGGTCGAGAAGTCGCTGCACCCGTGTCTTATCGAAGACAAAGCCGACCTCAACGCGGCTGATTGTCCGGCTGTATTCGATATTGAAGTGGCTGGGCGCTAATAGTGAGCCTCGCTCTTCCGATCGCACAGGTCGTCGCCTTCGACCGGCCTGCAATCGACTGGCACGCGCTCGCGCCCGAGATCGTCTTATTGACTTCGGGTGCGCTGCTCACTCTGATCGATGTCGTCTTTTTAGATAGAGCTCGCAAATACACGTCGGCGCTGGCCGGAATCGGGCTGCTAGCCACCATGGTGCCGATTCTCACCTTGGCCATCGACGGCAACGACCGCGGTCTGTTCAACGATGCCTACGTGGTCGACGAATTCGCGCTCATCATGAAGGCGGTATTCGTACTTTCGGGTTATGTGGTGGTGCTGTTGTCGACCAACTACATCGCCGAGGGCGACTACTGGGAAAGCGAATACTACGGCCTGCTGCTGACTTCACTGCTGGGCATGGTGATGATGGCTTCGTCGCGCGATCTCATCAGCATCTTTGTGGCGTTCGAATTGCTTTCGATTCCCAGCTACATGCTGGCCACTTGGAACAAGCGCAGCCTCAAGAGCAACGAAGCGGGTCTCAAGTACTATCTGATGGGCGTTTTCGCCTCGGCCATCATGCTCTATGGCATGTCGTTGTTGTTTGGCGTGTCGGGCGAAACGATTCTTACCAAGGTCAATGCCTCGTTGTCGACAGACCCCCTTTCTGGCGCCGCTCTGGCGAGTTCTACCCCTGTGCTTACCTTGGGTGTGGTGTTCATTATCATTGGCTTCGCTTTTAAGGTTTCCGCCGTTCCGTTCCATAACTGGGCACCCGATACTTACAGCGGTGCTCCGATCCCGGTTACAGCGTTCTTGGCTGTCGCCTCGAAGATCGCCGGCTTCGTAGCCTTGGTGCAGTTGGTGTTTGTCGGCTTTTACGATCGGGCCGACGTGTTTCATCCGCTGATGTGGATTCTTGCAGTGGCGTCGATGACCATCGGAAATCTCATCGCTTTGCGCCAGGACGACATCGTCCGGCTAATGGCGTACTCCGGCGTGGCCCAAGCTGGCGTGATTTTGGCACCGCTCGCCGTTGCGGGCGCCAGTCACGACATCGGCGATGAGGCGTTGGCGTCGATCGTCACCTACCTGGCGATTTACGCTGCAATGAACCTCGGCGTTTTCGCAGTGATTCTGGCGGTCGCTCGCAAGACTCGTTCTACTGGTGTCGAGTCGTTCAATGGCTTGTTTCACTATGCGCCGGGGCTGACCGTGGCGATGACTATCTTCATGTTCGCCTTAGCCGGAATCCCGCCGTTCGGCGGTTGGTTCGCCAAGTTCCGTATCTTCTTCGCCGTAGTGAACGAAGGCGGCTTCTGGGCCCTGCTGCTCGGTGTGATCATAGCAATCAACTCGGTGGTGGCGCTCTACTACTACGCAAACATCGCACGGCGGATGTGGGCCGACGAGGCTCCCGACGGCGACCTCACCCCAATCAGAATTCCACCATCGCTCGGCTCGGCGCTTGTACTTACCGTCGCCACCACTTTGGTGTTCGGAATCTTGCCGCAGGTTATTTCCCATGTCACCGATGTAAGCCTGTTCGCCGGAGGCTGACACGTCTACCCCCACTCCCAAACCTGGCGGGCTGAGCAGCGAGACGGCTCAGAGGTCGCTCGAGCTTTCTGAAATCCTGCGTAAGCGGATTGCGGAGGGTGGCCCGCTGCGGTTCAGTGAGTTTCTTGGCGAGGCGCTGTACCGCCCGGACCTTGGGTTCTATTCGGCTGGCGGACGGGCGGGCCGAGGCGGCGCTGATTTCATCACCAGCCCCGAGGTCGGCCCACTGTTCGGGGCGTGCATCGCCCGTTATCTAGACCAGGTATGGGCTTCGCTCGGCGAACCCGAAGTGTTCACCATGATCGATGCCGGAGCGGGTCGAGGAACACTCGCTCGGTCAATCTTGGCTGCAGAACCAGCTTGCGGCGCGGCTCTCGACTATGTGGCGGTAGAAATCTCAGCTAACCAGCGAGCGCAGCAGCCTGACGGTGTGCGATCTGTCGCCCAGTTGCCTGACGCGGTCGAAGCGGGTGTGGTCGTGGCCAACGAATTGCTCGACAACCTGCCGTTCGATGTCTATCAGCGATCGGGTGAGCTGTGGTGCGAGCTGTTGGTGGGTTTCGAAGCCGGAGAGCTAGTCGAAACCTTCGGCCCGCCGGAGAAAGTCTCTGAGCTACCCGATGTCGCCAACGGCGTCAGACTGCCCGTTATTAGCCAGGCGGCCGACTGGGTGCAGCGTGCATTGTCGGTTGTCGACCATGGTCGGTTACTGGTAATCGACTATGCCTCGCCCACCCAAGCAATGGTTGGCGACAACGGCGGCTGGCTGCGAACCTACCGCTCGAACGAGCGCGGCGGAGACTCGCTGGCGATGCCCGGGAGCCAAGACATCACAACCCAGATACCAATAGAGCAATTGCTTGGCTGTCGACCTCTCGCCCGATCGTTGAGTCAGGCCGAGTTTCTGGTTTCTTGTGGTATTGAGGACCTGGTTGAACATGGTCGCAGGGTCTGGGCCGAAAGAGCGCATCTGGGTGATCTCGCTGCAATAAGGGCGCGAAGTCGAGTAGTTGAGGCCGAGGCGTTGCTCGAACCTGATGGGCTTGGAGGGTTCGCGGTATTCGAGTGGGTTGTCTGACCTATTTCCTCACGAGCCGTGGCGCGCTACGGTCGTGACATGCCGAGTCGCCCCCACCTCGAAGTCAGCTCTACCTGTCTATGCGTGGGGGCTGAATCGATTGGACTTCCCAACGTTCGATCGGTCGACACCGTTTTCGAGTCGTACTTCCGTCTGGTGTCGCGTCTGCGAGCCGAGGGGCGTGAGTTCGCCCCCCGCATGGACGACATGGTTGCCCTTGCAAACGCCACCGGTATCGACCTAGCTGCGGTTCGGCACCGGCTTCAAAGCACAGCCAGCTAGAAGTACCGAATCGCGCAGCAGTTCGCTCCGTTCTGCCACCTAGGATCGCCCCTCCAAGGGAATTCTTCGGTGGCAGAATGCTATTTGGGACCATCGA
This sequence comes from uncultured bacterium, assembly GCA_965524675.1. Classification (GTDB taxonomy): domain Bacteria; phylum Actinomycetota; class Acidimicrobiia; order Acidimicrobiales; family SHLQ01; genus CALLQB01. Next base: position 21,394 of record CBERPN010000004.1, on the reverse strand, counting down.
GGTCAAAACCGAAAGGACCGGCCCTCCGCTAGGCCGGTCCAATCTTCACTAGTGTTCCTCGCTCAAATACGGGCGAGACGAGGTCAGCGGCTCTTGAGAGCGTCGCGAATCTCGGCCAGTAGAACCTGGTCGTCGGTTGGTCCGTCTTCGGGCATGTGCTTGGCCAATGCCTTTACCAACATGAATACAACCGCAGCGACCATCAGGAACGACACTAGAGCCGTGAAGATGGTGCCCCAGAAGATTGGTGTTCCGCTGAGGTCAAAGCTGAGTCGATCGAAGCTCGTGTCGGCCCCGAAGATGGCGCCGATGATCGACATGACGACGTTCACGATTGCGTCGACGATCGGTAGGAATGCCAAGGCCATGATGAGACCGATGGCGGCGGGTAGTGCGTTGTACTTGTCGAGGAAATCGCGAAATTCGCTGATCATTTGTTAGTTCTCCCTATAAGAGCTAGATGGTCGGACAGAGCGTGACCAAATCGTCACGCTCCGTAACTGACGACTGTAGCGGGTGGCGGCCCATGGCGCATTTTGGACAAAGGACTCTGTCTTTGTTTTCACGGCTGCGTTAGCAATATGAGAGTCTGTTCGGCGTAGGTCGAATCATCAGCGCGATAAAGGTTGAATCTAATGAGCGAAGCGATCGAGGTCTTTGAAAACGAGCAACGAGAGTTTCCGCCACCGCCTGATTTCGCAGCCCAGGCGCTTACGGCCGACCGCTCGCTCTATGACGAAGCCGACGCAGACTTTGAGGCGTTCTGGGCTCGCCAAGCTCGCGAGCTGCTGACCTGGGACCGCGATTTCGATACCACCCTCGAGTGGGACCTGCCCTTCGCCAAGTGGTTTGTAGGTGGTGAGCTCAACGTGAGCTATAACTGCCTCGATCGCCATGTTGAGGCTGGTAAGGGCGACAAGGTTGCCTACCACTGGGAGGGCGAGCCGGGTGATAAGCGCACCATCACCTATCAGGACCTGTTGACCGATGTGTCCAAGTTCGCCAACGTGCTGAAGGGTCTCGGGCTTAACAAGGGCGACATAGTCGCGATCTATATGCCCATGATCCCCGAGTTGCCCGTAGCTATGCTGGCCTGCGCCCGCATTGGGGTAGTGCACTCGGTGATCTTCGGTGGCTTCTCACCCGATGCCATCACCGATCGCTGCGAAGACGCCGACGCCAAGCTCATCATCACCGCCGACGCAGGCTATCGACGCGGCTCTCCCTCGATGCTCAAACCCAACGTCGACGCCGCGCTGGAGGCTGGAGCGCCGTCGGTAACCGACGTGGTGGTGGTGAACCGCTGCGATACCGATATCGCAATGGTCGAGGGGCGCGACCACTGGTGGCATGACCTGATTGCCGATGCATCGCCGGATTGCCCGGCCGAGCCCATGGATAGTGAACAGCTGCTTTACCTGCTGTACACGTCGGGAACAACGGCCAAGCCCAAGGGCATTATGCACACCACCGGCGGCTACCTCACCCAGGTGGCATTCACCCACAAGTATGTGTTCGACCTCAAGCCAGACACCGATATCTATTGGTGCGCCGCCGATATTGGTTGGGTCACCGGCCACAGCTACATCGTTTACGGCCCGCTCGCCAACGGCTGCACCAGCGTGATGTACGAAGGTACCCCCGATACGCCTGGCCGCGACCGCTTGTGGGACATCGTCGAACGCTACGGTGTAACCCAGCTTTACACCGCTCCAACCGCGATCCGAACCTTCATGAAGTGGGGCACCAAAGAGGCTGCAAGCCACGACCTGTCGAGCTTGCGAGTACTAGGTACGGTCGGCGAACCCATCAACCCAGAAGCGTGGATGTGGTATCACGAAAACATCGGTGGCAGTGCTCGACCCATTGTCGACACTTGGTGGCAGACCGAAACCGGCGGCCACATGATTAGCCCACTTCCCGGGGTCAGCACGACTAGGCCCGGCTCGGCGTGCGGCACGATTCCCGGAATATTCGCCGAGCTTGTCGACAACGACGGAAACAAGGTTGAAGAGGGCGGTGGGCTGTTGACGATCGTCAAGCCATGGCCGGCGATGCTGCGCGGCATTTGGGGAGACGAGGAGCGTTACAAAGAGACCTACTGGAGTCGTTTTGAGGGCCGTTACTTTGCCGGCGACGGTGCCAAGTACGATTCCGACGGTTACCTGTGGCTGCTAGGCCGGGTCGACGATGTGATGAACGTTTCTGGCCACCGCATTAGCACCGCCGAGATCGAGTCGGCGTTGGTCGACCATCGTTGCGTTGCCGAGGCGGCGGTTGTCGGGGCGGCCGATGATGTTACTGGCCAGGCCATTATTGGGTACGTGATTCTCATGGGCGACGTCGAGGCCAGCGACGAGCTGCGCGAAGAGGTCCGCCAACATGTCTCAAAGAAGTTGGGGCCAACCAGCCGTCCCAAGGCGGTGTTCCTGGTGGATGATCTCCCCAAGACCCGCAGCGGCAAGATCATGCGGCGCCTTCTCAAAGACGTCGCCGAAGGCCGAGCCCTAGGCGATACCACCACCCTCGCCGACGCCTCAGTGGTAGAGGCAATAGCCTCCGGCGCCGCCGATTCCGCAGAAGACTAACCCAACCTAATCTCGCTGGGTTACCCACACTGGTTGTAGACAACTGCACCGAGATTAGGAAGATTTACGGGTTACGGGCTGAGGAATCGAATTGAATCCATGAGTGCCTCGGAGCGTGCGAACCACGCCTTGCGGCGGTCATCGCGATCGTGGCTGCCAGTTTGCTCGTAGGTAGCCGGTCGAACGAGCGTACTCAACTCGATCCAGCGACTCCGAGCTCTGTTCCCGACGAACCCTCCGTGGTGGCCCTCGTTACTGAGAATGCTGTTCGTTCGAAACTGGTGCCTGGGCACTATTCGGTGAACCTTGGCGGCATTGCCGCCAGCTTCGAGTCGACTTTAGGCTTCGCTGTCGTCGGTTACACCGAGGACTCACTGATACTTGCCGGGGTTGACGAAGTTGGCGTGGTCGATTCGGCTTTGGTGACGATCGCGAGCGCTGTGCCAGTCTTTGACCGGACCGATCCGCAGTCTTGGTTTGAGGAAAACGAAATCAGGAACGAAGAATATGGGCGCGCTGTCGATGGAGAGCGAGCCGACGAATGGGCCCTCGACCTCTCGGCCAACCGCTGCGAGGGGTCCCAGGGCTGCATCGAAGTCGCCCGCGGAGCCGATACCGGGGTGCCGTTACTGTTAGCCGATGGGGTAACTAATCGCCTCCTGCTGGTCGATGCCACCGATGCTCAGACGCTAGTAGTTCTGAGCAGTGCCGCCGACACGTTCGACCTGACCAGGCCTTCACTGTTCAACTCAATAGTCGCCTCGCTCAGTCTTCGCTAGGTTCAGGCTTACGGGGTCAACCACGGCGATGCGCGATCGCAGGCCTTAAGGGTGGACGGCTTGTAGACTAGGCGCCAGAAAGAGACCGGAGCGAGGAGCGAAGGTATGTGCGACGGGTCAGGCGCTAGCATCAGCAGCGCGGATCGAGGCCCGCAGGGTCGGATTACGCCTGCGAGAATAAATGAATAACACGTTCAAAACATTCGTACTCCTAGCCGCCCTCGGTGGCTTGTTTGTGGTGGGCGGCGGCGCCATCGCTGGAACCGGCGGGCTGGTGATCGGGCTTGGTATTGCCTTGGTGATGATCGGCGGCTCGTACTGGAAGAGCGACACATTGGCCATCAAGTCGGCGCGCGCCGTGCCCGTTACGCCCGAACAGGCACCCGAGTACTACAGGGTGATGGAAGAACTCACCCTGCGGGCCGAGATGCCAATGCCGAAGCTCTACGTAACCCCAAGCCAGCAGCCCAACGCCTTTGCGACTGGGCGAAACCCCGAACATGCCGCGGTCGCCATCACCCAGGGTCTAATGGCTTCGATGGAGTGGTCTGAGATTCGAGGGGTCTTAGCCCACGAACTAGCGCACGTGCGCAATCGCGATATTCTCATCGGATCGGTGGCCGCCACTATCGCTACCGCGATCACCTTTGTGGCCACGATCGCTCGGTTCGGCGCGATGTTTGGTGGCGGAAACAACCGTCGCGGCGACAACCCCTTGGTCTTTATGGCCATGCTCTTTGTGGCTCCGCTGGCCGCGGGCGTTATTCAGGGCGCGGTCAGCCGAAGCCGCGAGTTCGAGGCCGACGCAAGCGCCGCGAAGCTTATGGGCGATGGCGAGCCACTAGCGCGGGCACTCGAAAAGCTTGAAGCATTCTCGGGACGTATCCCGTCCGATGTCTCACCCGCCCAAGCATCTAGCTACATCATCAATCCACTGAAGGCGCAAGCGCGTGGCCGCGGCGGACTCGGCGGATTCTCCAAAATGTTCTCGACCCATCCACCAACAGCCGATCGAATTGCCAAGCTCCGTGGGGGTGACTGGCGCTAGAACCCTGTATCCTCACCAGCTTGCGGGTCGGTGCCCGAGCGGCCAAAGGGAACGGGCTGTAAACCCGTCGGCTATGCCTACGGAGGTTCAAATCCTCCTCGGCCCACAATGAATGACCGGGTCCTTTTGGACCCGGTCACTAGTGTCCTGAGTCTTAAGTTCGGTGAGTATTTCGGCGGTCACTCAGCGTCAATCTCAAGGACACAGGAGTCGATACTACCCATAGGTAATTGAGATGACGAGGACGCAGAGAGTGGCGGTGAGGGTCGTCGAAATGACGGCGTAGTTCAGACTCGGGACACTAGAGCATTAGCTGCATTATTTGGACGTCGTGCCATTTGCCGAACTTTCTGCCTATCTCGCGTTCGACCCCCACCCTTTCGTATCCCATTGCCTCGTGCAGACCCAGCGAGGGTTCCATCGTGGCGTTGATTCGGGCGATTACCGAGTGGAATCCATGGGTTCGTGCCACGTCGATGACCGCGGCGAGTAGGCCGCGACCGAGGCCCTTCCCGACAGCGTTTGGGTGCAGATAAACAGAACTCTCGACGGTGGTTCGGTACGCGGCTCGTTGTTTGTACGGCGACAGCGATGCGAAACCTGCAACCTCGTCTTGGTCGATTATCACCAATACTTCAAAGGCACCCGACCGGTCGCGCATCCAGGCCAGCTGCTCTTCGAGACTTCTTTGTTCGAGATCGAAGGTGGCGACCGAGCCCGCTACGTAGAAGTTGTAGATGCCGCGAATGGGCTCGGCATCGTCGAGCGTGGCAGTGCGTGTCTGCACTCGGACGCTCAGTCTCTGAAGTTGTTGAACTGAAGCGGAAGCCCAAAGTCGCCGGCCTTTAGTTCGGCGATTACCTGTTGAAGCGAATCGCGCTTCTTGGCATTAACCCTCAGCTGATCGCCTTGGGTCTGCGACTGCACCCCCTTGATGCCGAGCGCCTTGATGAACTTGTTCAGTTCCTTTGCCTTCTCTGAGGAGATTCCTGAGATGAGCGCTGCGGTCTGACGGACCGAATTGTGGCTGGCGTGCTCGATAGTGCTGTAGTCGAGAACTTTCATCGACAGCTTGCGCCGTGCGAACTTTTCTTCGAGTACCTGACGCAGGGCAGTAAGACGGTCCTCGGTCGCCGAAGCGAGTTTGAGCCCATCGTCGGCGAGACTCAGCGACGAGTCGGTGTTTTTAAAGTCGAACCTTGTCGCGATCTCGCGCGCTGCTTGGTCGACCGCGTTGCGGACTTCCTGCATGTCGACTTCGGACACAACATCAAATGATGGCATGGCCTGAGTTTAGGCCGGTCAGGCGACAGGAACGCTCTCTGGTTTCTCGATGGTGCTAAAGCCGGGAACGATAGATACGCCTTCGTCGAGGTGCTCCATCGCCCAAGTCGTCTCATCGTCGTCCGCAGCCAACAACACGATCTGGCGATGCTGGGACGCCGCGAACATGGTGTCGAGAAGGATTCGGCGAGTCTCAGGGTTGAGTCCATGAAACGGTGCATCGAGGATGCGGGGCACTCGCTCGCCTTCTGCATCTACCGAGCCCACACAACGAAGCAGCAGCGGCGTCGTCGGGTGAAGAAACCCGCTGTCGGGATCATTGTTGGGATCGGCAGCTCGCAGCTCTGCGCCGCCGCTGATTGCGGTCCGGTGCTCTAGTGCGAACGAGGGATCGATCTCACCGGCCAACTGGTGCCACTCACCAATGGCTTTCTCGTGCTCGGTTACCGCCTCGCGCAGCTTCTTGCGCATCTCATCTTGGGCCATCATGTCGTCGACCTGCTTCAACTGAAAGTCGAGATAGTTTGATGCCCCAGCCTCTTCGAGAGCACGGTCTGCCGCACGTTGGGCTCGCCATTGGCGAAGGATTGGGAACCCGAAGAACCCAAAGGCAATCAAGCCAAGAAGAGCCATTCCGCCGCCAATCAGCTGCCGGTCAGACAAGATAAGCGTAATGGCGAATGCAACAACCGCAAGCGACATCCCGCTCACAACTTTGTTCAAGATTGGGACGCTCTGGCCACCGGTGAAGTAGTTGTCGTAAACTTCCGCGGTTAGGTCGTCGGGAGTCTCGGCCGTAGTCGAAGCGTGCGCTAGTTCGGCTTCAGACATTACCTGACGGGTGGCTTCGATCCGCTCAAGGATTCCCCAGAGAGTGTCTTGATCGGTGCCGGTCAACAAGTCGAGTTGACGGTCCTCATCGACACGACTCGAAAGTACGCCAGAGTCGACTACCAGCTGTTCATCTTGGAGTCCGAGGCCAAAGGCGGGGTTCACGTTGCCTGAGGCATCGCGAAAACGGGCGGTCACGTCGGTCGTGGTAGCGACATCGATTACGCGGTGGTCGCCTTGCTTGCCGCGAAAAACAGCTAGGTATGAGCCAGCGTCGGACACGAGCTCCACGTGCACTCCATCGCGATGGGCGCCGAGCGAACTGCGAAGTTCGCTGAGCAGAACCCGGCGATCAGCTTCGTCGAGACCGGCAACGATGGTGAGTCGCGGGTCGAAGTCGACGAATCGACCGCATCCGCCGCCATCCTCTATTACAACTCGTTGAATCTTCACAAACGTCAATCGGCCAGAAGGAGGGCTGATTGAGCGATACTGGTCCGCTATCTACTCATGGCTTTCTGGCTACCGTTGCTGGTGGATCTGGCGCCGCGGGTTGGGGAAGGGCTATTGCTCGTGGCAGAATGCTCTTTGGTTTCTTACGTGCATGCGTTCGAGCCTTTGCTCCCTTAGCTCAGTCGGCAGAGCGTTTCCATGGTAAGGAAAAGGTCGAGAGTTCGATTCTCTCAGGGAGCTCCATACTGGGTGTAGACCCAGTGCAGGGCGACGTAGCTCAGTTGGTAAGAGCGCTCGACTCATAATCGAGAGGTCGACAGTTCAAGTCTGTCCGTCGCTACAAGGGCATTGGACGAGTCTTCTTCCGGTGTCAACAAGACAGCTGCCTACAGCATCTGCGAATCCAAAGTTAATACGACCGAATCCCGAGAGAGTTTCACCGAAATGGCATCTGACAAACGAGTCAAAGTGGTCCTGGAGTGCCAGGAATGCAAACGACGCAACTACGACACGATGAAGAACAAGTCGACAACGCGCGACCGGATCGAACTTAAGAAGTATTGCAAGTGGGAAAAGCGGCACACGCTCCACAAAGAAACCCGCTGATTTCAGCAACGGCACGGTTCGCCAACTCCGCCTCCTTTTCTGCGACACTGGCGACGTGACCGACAACGTGCAACCCGAACAAGTTGCGCACGCCAGACGTGCTGCGCGCAAACACCTTCATGCAGTCGATCTAGACGACCCTAGCGACGACGCATTGGTCGATCTGGCGCGCGCTGGCGACCAGGAAGCTTTTGAGGAGCTGGTTCGACGCACCTATACCGACACCTATGCGTTGGCTTTGAAGCTCACCGGCGATCCTGAAGATGCTCGCGACGTCGCCCAAGATGTCTATCTCCGGGCGTTCAAGGCTTTGCGAAGGTTCCGTGGCGAGGCGAAGTTCTCAACCTGGCTTTACCGTATTACCGCTAACTGTGCTGCGACTCAGCTGGGTCGTCGGAAACGGCACCTCCACGACGACTTAGAAGCCAATCGCGAGGTCGCCGATCTACATCCCGATCGCGACCCTGAGCTACGAGTCGATGCGTCGATGCTTCGCGACCGTGTCGAACACGCACTCAGTCGTCTTCCGGATCGGCTTCGAGCGGTGGTTGTGCTGCGTGAAATGTATGACCTCACCCACGAGGCCATCGCTACCGAGCTAGGCATAACCGAGACCGCAGCGAAGGTTCGGTTGCATCGGGCTAGACAGAAGCTGCGCGAGTTTATGGCCGAGCGTGTGGTGGTCGGCGGCGACGAGGACAACGGTTCCTCTTCGTAGCAGATCAATTCGGCTTTGTCGGATCGCTTCGCCCGCCAGTCCAATGCGGCGTGGCTGCTGCTAACCTCGTTACGCAAGTCCCTAGGGCAGTGGCTCAATTGGCTAGAGCACCGGTCTCCAAAACCGGCGGTTGTGGGTTCGAGTCCCTCCTGCCCTGCAATATCGAAGATCGAAATCGAGAATAATGACTCTCAATCGCGAACAGAAGCGCATGCTAAAGAAGCGGGGTGAACTCGCTGACGACGGCGAAACACCTGTCGCGCAACGCCGTCAACAACCTTCGCAGCGTCCGCCTGCGGAACGAACGAGCCCGGGCCAGTTTGCAAAAGAGGTTCGCTCGGAACTGCGCAAGGTTGCTTGGCCGTCTTGGTCCGAGACCCGAAATTACTCGATAGTCGTCATCGTTACCATCGCAGTGCTCGCAGCACTGATCTTTGGTCTCGATTGGTTGTTCAACGAGTTTGTGTTCCAACTCTTCCAGACCAACTAACCAAGCCATATTTACCAATCACTACCCAGACAATGAGCATCGTGGATTCGCAAGACACTCCAACTACTGATTCGGCGACGGCTACCGACACCGCCGTACCCGAGGTCACCGACGAAACAATCGACGATAGCGTCGACACCGATATCGAAGTCGATGACGGCGGTGAAGCGAGCGCCGACGAAGCTGTCGCAGAGCCTGCAGCCGAACCGACCGAGGAGCCAACGTCAGAACCTGCAGAAGACGCAAACTCGTCGGCCGAAGCTGCTGTCAGCGAAGAACCTGAATCGGCGCCTGAGCCCGAGGTTGTCGACGAAGACGAACTGTTGGCTGCTAGCCCCGAGCCCGAGCCAGCACCGCTCGAGAGCCCCTATGATCGACCCGGCAAATGGTACGCCGTTCACACCCAATCCGGGTACGAGAAGAAGGCCAAGCAGAACCTCGAAGCTCGTGCTTCATCTATGAACATGGAAGACACCATCCTCGAGGTGGTTATTCCCATGGAGGATGTTGCCGAATTCAAGGGTGGCAAAAAAGTAATCGTTCAAAAGAAGATGTTTCCCGGTTATCTCGTCGTGAGGTCAAAACTCGATGACGATGCCTGGTACGTGATTCGAAACACTCCTGGCATCACCAACATTGTTGGCCCACCCGGAGGACGTCCATCACCGCTCTTGCGCAAAGAGGTCGAAAAGTTTCTCCAGATCAAGGTCGAAGGCGAGCAGGCACAAACCCGAACCAAAGCCCGCTTCGAGTTTGATATCGGCGAGTCGGTTCGAGTCAAGGAAGGTCCTTTCGCAGACTTTTCTGGCGAGGTTCGCGAGATCAACGAGGAACAGCTCAAGGTCAAGGTGTTGGTTAACATCTTTGGTCGAGAAACCCCTGTCGAGCTCGAGTTCTCACAGGTCGCTCGTCTCTGACAGCAGCTTTGTCGAAGCTGGTTGAGTCCCCGGGTTGTTACTCGAGGCTCAATGCCGGGCAGACTTGTCCGCCGACTCCTAAGCAAACCATTCCCACGAATCATTCCCGCATGAGGACGCCACCATGGCAAAGAAGCAAATAACAGCAATCGTCAAGATCCAGATCCCGGCCGGGCAGGCATCGCCTGCTCCGCCAGTCGGAACCGCGCTCGGACCTCATGGCGTCGCGATCATGGATTTCTGCAAGGAGTACAACGCTCGCACCGAGTCGAATCGAGGCCAGATAGTCCCGGTCGAGATAACGATCTTTGAAGACCGCACGTTTAGCTTTATCACCAAGACTCCGCCCACTGCCTTCATGATTCGCCAGGCTGCCGGACTCGACAAAGCAGCACACGAACCAGGTCGCGAAGAGGCAGGTTCGATCACCGAAGCTCAGGTAGCCGAGATCGCCGAGGTAAAGATGCCCGACCTCAACGCCATCGACCTCGAGGGTGCGATGCAGCAGGTTCGTGGTACGGCTCGCAGCATGGGAATCGGCGTAAAGTAGTAACCAAGATTTGAGAACTGGTGTTGGCGGCGGGAGGACCTCGCCCGCTTCGCACCGTTTGGGGCTTGTGCCCTGAAGAACCGCTCTAGCGAGCAAGCCGAGGTACCGCTGCACCATTCGGTGCAACCAACGGGAGAACCAACAAAATGGGTAAGAAGTACAACGACGCAGCGAAGCGTTACGATGTCGAAGCTTTCCACTCGGGAGCCGAGGGAGTCGACCTTGTCAAAAGCCTCGCCAACAAGAGCTTCGATGAAGGTGTCGACCTAGTCGTTCGCCTAGGAGTCGACCCGCGCAAGGCCGAAGAGATGGTCAGAAGCACGATCACATTGCCATCGGGCAGCGGCAAGGATGTTCGAGTAGCGGTCTTTGCTCAAGGCGAGGCGGCCACCGCAGCGCGCGACGCTGGCGCCGAGCATGTCGGTGCCGAAGATCTAGCCGAACTGGTGGAGGGTGGAATGCTCGATTTCGACGTAGCGATCGCCACACCAGACATGATGCCCACAGTCGGCAAGTTGGGCCGCTCGCTCGGCCCTCGCGGACTCATGCCTAACCCCAAGACGGGTACCGTCACCACCGATGTCGCAAAGGCGGTCGGTGAGTTCAAGGGCGGCAAGGTCGAGTACCGCACCGACAAGTACGGCAACGTGCATGTGCCGATCGGCAAAGTTAGCTTTGACGCTCCGGCTATCATGGCGAACCTCACCGCGGTCTACGAAGAACTGCTTCGAGCCAAACCGTCATCGACCAAGGGCAGATATATTCGCAAAGTTTCAATCTCGTCCACCATGGGGCCAGGCGTCAAGCTCGATCCAAGTCGCGTGATCGCGGACGATGGTGCCGCCGAAGTTGCGGCCGAGTAGGAAGAGCGCCCGCGTTCTGGGTAGGCTCTTGTCCACAACTAAATCTTGGTCGCCGAAGACCCCCGGTGCAGCGTGAGCTGCTGAATGGGCACATGCCCGCCCGACGAGGTGAACCTCCAAAGATGCACGCTGATGATTGCGTGGGTGCTTGGGCGTTCGCTCTAGGGCGAGCGCCTTTCGGTTTTTTGGCGGCTATCCGAACAGCTGAATTCACAGGAGATAGCCATGACAGATCCGAGGCCTGAGAAGGTTGCGGTCGTCGAAGAGGTACGCGAAAAGTTCGAGAATTCGAACGCCGTGATGCTCACCGAGTACCGCGGTCTCGATGTGCCAGCGATGGCGACGCTTCGAGCTGCTTTGCGAGCCGCAGGCGGCGATTACAAGATCTACAAAAACACTCTCGCCTTGCGGGCGGTCAAAGAGTTGGGCCTGGGCATCGAGGAGCACTTCACCGGACCCACAGCGTTGGCGTTTGTGCCTCGGGCCGAGGACGGCAGCCGCGGCGATCCGGTCGGTGTAGCAAAAGCACTGGCCGACTTCGCCAAAGACAACGATGCTCTGGTTATCAAGGGCGGCCTATTAGACGATTCGTTCCTCAGCGGTGACGACATTAGGGCGCTCGCTAAGGTTCCACCCCGCGAAGTCCTGTTGGCTCGCCTCGCCGGTGGACTTGCCTCCCCGCTTCAGCGCTTCGCTGGCTTGCTCCAAGCCCTGCCGCGAGACTTCTCGTACGCGCTTAGCGCATTGATCGAAAAGGGTGGCGGCCCCGACGCTGCGCCCGACGCCCCCGCAGTGGCCGAAGAAGCCCCTGCGGAGGACACCGCACCCGCCGAAGAGGCGACCGCGGAACCAACCGCACCAGCTGACGAGGCCGAGGCCTCCGATGCTGCGGAAGAAGAAACCGAAGCACCCGCCGAGGATTCTGCCCCCGACGCTGAGGCACCTGCTGAAGAGTCACCAGAGACCGAGGCGAAGGCCGACGACTCCAACGAAGAAACCGAAACCGAAACAGAGGAGGGCTGATCATGGCCACCAAGGAAGAGATCCTCGACGCGATCTCAAGTATGAGCGTGCTCGAACTAAAAGAATTGCTCGATGAGTTCGAAGAGCGCTTCGATGTAACCGCAGCTGCACCAGCTGCCGCTATGGCCGCAGCGCCCGCTGCTGGCGACGGTGGTGGTGAGGAAGACGCTCAGACAGAGTTTGACGTGGTCCTCACCGCGGCTGGCGACAAGAAAATTGCGGTAATCAAGGAAGTTCGTTCGCTGACGAGCCTCGGCCTAAAAGAGGCCAAGGACATGGTCGACAACGCTCCCAAGGCGATTCTCGAGAAGGCTTCGAAAGAAGATGCCGAGAAGGCCAAAGACGCTCTCGAAGCCGCTGGTGGCAGCGTAGAGCTCAAGTAGTTAGCGGGTTCTTCAGACTTGCGAGTTTGGAGAAACCAAGGTTCCTGTAGAGCCGGGGGCTAGTGCCCCCGGCCCTTTAGGACAGCGGGCCGGAGCCATCATTGACTGGCGCTGTATCGGTTTGATACGCTTGTATCAGTTTGATACAAGAGGTAGATGATGGTAAAGCGTGGATCCACACCGACACGAGTTACGGCCGACGTCGCAGCGACGGCCGCCGCTGTCGCACCGACCGAGAACCGGACGACGACCGAGCAGATTAACTATTGGGTTCGTATCGGCATGAATGTCGAACGCTCAGCTTCGGTTGCGAGCCGGCGGATTCTCGCCGTCGCCGCAGGCGATGAGCAGTTCTCTACGCTCGAAGCAGATGAGCGGGTGGTCGCCCATGCCACGATCGACGCGCGTATCGCCGAGCGGGCCGCCGAGCAGCGGTTCGGGCCCGCTGCCCGAAAGGCTGGTCAAATAACTGTTTCGATCGATGATGACGGCACCCTCATTGAGATCGCACCGGACGGCAGCCGCCGACCTCTGTGAGCCGTCTCGATCTGATCGCCGGGCCGAACGGCGCCGGAAAGACCACACTGTACGAACGGGTTATTGCCCCAGACCGTCCCGGCTTACCGTTTGTAAATGCCGACACGATCGCTAGTGACCGCTTTCCGGGTCGAGAAACCGAGCAGGGCTACGTGGCCAGCGAGATTGCCGCCACGGCGCGAGCCGCACTTATCGCTGCCCGAATCGACTTCTGCTCCGAAACGGTGTTCTCCCACGAATCGAAGGTCCGTCTTGTCGCGACTGCGACGGCCGCTGGCTACGAAGTTGTGCTGCACGTCGTCATGATTCCGCTGACGCTATCGGGACCACGCGTCGCTGCCCGATTCGCGTCTGGCGGCCACGATGTGCCCGTCGCCAAACTTGAGCCTCGTTACCAGCGCCTCTGGCCTCACGTCGTTACCGCAGTCCCTCAATGCCATCGCGCCGTGTTCTACGACAATTCCAGCGACGACGGACCGAGCGAGGTTGCCTCCTACCGGTACGCGGTTGCCGACTACTCGCCTCGGTGGCCCGACTGGACGCCCGCTTCGCTGCTCGCTCTGTGACATTCTGGCGACGAGCTAAGCGCTTCTGCGTCGACTGGGTATGGCTCTAAGATCTGGGCCATGAGCGAGAACCCACGCATTTCTGTACCTAACTGCTGGAACAGCCGCTTCCTGTCGGCGCTGGTCATCGGCTTGATTGCGGTCGCGTGCTCTGGGCCGGCGGACCTCACTGAAGCAGTTTCTGACACCACGACAGAGTCGCCGGGATCGACGTTGGCGCCAACGCCGACCAGCACTACCGTAGCCACGCCTGCACCTGCCCCTCCAGGCGGCTCGTTTACCATGTTGACCTACAACGTGGCTGGCCTTCCGGTTGGGATCTCGCAGTCGAGCCCGGATGTCAATTCACCGCTAATCGGTGAGCTCATCAACGGCTATGACATTGTCGTGCTGCAAGAAGACTTTGGATTCTTCAGCGCGGACATTGCCGGACCGGCGCGGCACAGGTTCCGTTCCGACGTTCACCCTGGTCCAAAGGAACTGAACCCCATCGATCGCGATGGGGTCCTTGCTGGCGATGGCCTTCGTCGGTACTCGAACTTCAACTTCCACGACTACGACCGTCAACCCTGGCTCGAATGTTTTGGCGGCGCTGACACATCTGACGGAGGTGCTGGCGATTGTCTGGCCTTGAAAGGCTTCAGCGTCGCGGCGACCGTCCTCGACACAGGGATCGAAGTCGACATCTACAACCTCCACGTCGAAGCGGGAAGCACCGAGGCTGATCTAGCAGCGGCGGAGGCTGGACTGGCGCAGCTCGCAGCCGTGATTGTTAGTCGTTCGCCCGACAGGCCGCTGATAATCGGGGGCGACTGGAATCTTCATTCCGGTCGCCCCGCTGAGGCGACATTGCTAGCGAACTTCGCAGCCACAGTCGAGCTGACCACTGTTTGTGAGGTTCTCGACTGTGGTGCCAATGCGAACCGGATCGATCAGGTCATGTTCCGCAGTGGCCCCGATCTTGTGCTCACTCCGGTCTTGCACCAGTTCGAGGATTCGGTGTTCGTCGACATAGCGGGCGACCCGCTTAGCGATCACGACCCACTGGTGGTGCATTTCAATTGGGAGGCCTCAGCGGCTGGCGGCTGAAGCGGCAGTTCACCGGGCAACGGGTTGGATCGTGCACAGGCTCCTGCATTCCCGACCAGGCTCCTAGGGTTGAGTGATGACGATCACCCATGCGAATGCTGAACGCGTAAACGGCGAGCTAGTGGTGACTTGGCGAGGCGCTCCCGATGCTTCGGTATTCCTCAGCACCGATCCCGACGACGCCGGCGTCGATGTTCGAGCGCCGGACAGGCTGGGCGTAGCGGTTCTGCGCCTACCCGACCCGTCGGCTCGCTACTACGTTCACCTGTTCGCCCATGGCGACCCATTCGTGGTGACTGCAGAACGTCGTCTACCACTCGAAGGTGCACACAACGTCCGCGATTTGGGTGGCTACCCAACCCCCGACGGCCAGACCCGCTGGGGTCGGGTATATCGGTCCGACAATCCAGGCTTGCTCACCAAAAACGATCTGGAATACTTGGGGCGTCTAGGCATTGATTTGTCTTGTGACTTTCGGGGCGACGTGGAGGTGGGCGAATTCCCATCGATGCTCTCCCAACTCGAGGATGTGCGTTACGAGCGGTTGCCAATTTCGAGCACTGGCCCAAACAACCTTTCCGCCGTCGCCGAGATGCGGGCTGGGCGGCTCCGCAGCTTCTCGTTCGACGATATGGCCGAGTCTTATGGCCGAATACTCGACCAGCACGCTGGGTCGCTCGCTACGGTCATCCGCCACGTGGCCGATCCCAACCAGGGCCCACTCGTCTTCAATTGCAGTGGCGGTAAAGATCGTGCTGGGCTCACCGCAGCGCTGCTGCTGCTGATGCTCGATGTAGACGAGGCGACTGTTCTCGATGATTATGAGCTTTCGAGCCGCTATCTGCCCAGCGATCGGCTGAACGAGCGCTACGAACAGCTCGCTATCGTAGGGATCGGGCGCGACGATGTGCAAGGAATGTTCGAACTTCAGCGGTCGACCCTAAAGCGTGCACTTTCGGCCGTCAGAACCCGTTACGGTTCGATCGATGCCTACTTGCGAGAGCACATGGGCCTCAACGACGGCGACTTTGCAGGTGTTCACCGCAAGCTTGTCAGCGGGCCTGCGTAGGGTTATGGACTATGGCCCAACCTAAGACCGTCTACGCCTGCACCGGGTGCGGCGCGCAGGCTCCGAAGTGGGTCGGGCGTTGTGGATCTTGCGGCGAGTGGAACACTCTTGTCGAAGAGCTTGTGCAGTCCCGTAGCTCTGCGGTTTATACCCCAGCCCTAGGCGCCGACACACCGACTCCGATGCCCGACATAGATGTAGCCGAGTGGGCCCCATATCCAACCGGCTTCGACGAAATCGATCGGGTGCTCGGCGGTGGGCTTGTGCCCGGTTCGGTCACGCTGTTGGGTGGCGAGCCGGGGGTGGGCAAGTCGACTCTGCTCTTACAGCTCACGGCCCAGCGCTGTCGTAGCGGCTCGCGGTGTTTGTACGTGACAGCCGAAGAATCTAAACAGCAGGTCCGATTGCGCGCAGAGCGGCTCGGGCTGCTCCAACCCGACCTCTGGTTGGTGTCGAGCACCGCGCTGCCCGAAATCATCCACCACATCGATTCAGTAAAACCCGAGTTGCTTATCATCGATTCGATCCAGACAATCTTTGACCCCGAGCTCAGCTCTGCACCGGGTTCGGTCGGGCAGGTCCGACACTGTGCCCACCGGCTGGTCGTCGAGGCTAAGACCCGAGCGTTGGCAACCGTGTTGGTCGGCCATGTCACTAAAGATGGCAGCCTCGCCGGTCCGCGAGTGCTCGAACACGTTGTAGATACCGTGCTCGAATTCGAGGGCGACCGTCACCAAGAACTCCGCTTGCTGCGAGCTTCTAAGCATCGTTTTGGCTCCACCAACGAACTCGGGCTGTTCGAAATGGGCGACAGCGGCCTGCGTGGAGTGTCCGACCCAAGCGAACTCTTCTTAGCCGATCGAGCCACCGGAGCCCCAGGGTCGGCCGTGGTAGCAACCTCGGACGGGCATCGTCCACTGCTGGTCGAGATCCAAGCGCTGGTCGTCAACTCTCCTTTTCCCAGTCCACGCAGGTCGGGCCAAGGTATCGATTCAGGACGACTCGAAGTCATCCTTGCTGTGCTGGGAAAGCATGCCGGTCTAGACTTTTCCAAGCACGACGTCTACACCCTGGCGATTGGCGGGGCGAAGGTAATCGAGCCCGGAGCCGACCTTGGCGTGGCGATGGCGCTGGCTTCAGCGCATCTCAACGTAGCGGTTCCAGAGGACGTAATCGTCTGCGGTGAGCTCGGCTTGGCGGGCGAGCTACGGCGAGTCGCCCACATCGATCGTCGCCTGGCAGAGGCCCACCGGCATGGTTTCAAACGGGCACTGGTGCCTCCCGGAACAGCGACCGACTCGATCGATGGGCTCCGGGTCAAGGCGGTGTCTGATATCGGACAAGCAATACGAACAGTCGGATTGAGCGAAGGGCGACAATGAATCGAGTGTGAATGATCCGATTGGCCTATAGAGCCGAGGGGGGCAATCGTTCGATAACTAGAACATGGTGGTTCGAGCAAACGATCTTCGACGTGACGGCTGGCTGGCTGCCCTCGGTGCTGTGGCGGTGCTTTCGACGGCGCTGCTGCCGTGGGTAGACAACGGTGAGGAAACTCTGATGAGCTTCGAGGTGATTGGTTCTGCCGAGTCCCTCGGCTTACTAGATGGCTGGGGTGGCGCCGGGACAGCCCAACTCTGGTACGCGGCGCCAGCCTTGGCTGCATTGATCGTGGCTCTTCAGCTGATTGGCCGTTGGGCCCTCTCGGGGTACGTGTGCCTGATTCTTGGCTTGCTCGCCGTACTGAGTTCGGTCGTCGTCATTCGTGACACTCTCGAACCCCAGATCGGAACAATCATGACCCTCGTCTGCGGTGCTTTGTTGGTCGTGCTCGGTGGGCGTATTGACCTGTTCCGCAGCGATGTCAGGAGCATTCAGCCTTGGTAACCAGCCCGGCGGTTGGTTAGCGGGCTCGGATAGTTAGCTGCTTACGGTTTGTGATCACGTAGCGTCGCTCTAGCTGTTCGATCCACCCGAGCTTGACGAACGAGGCGATGGCTTTGTTGACCCGCTCGCGCGAAGCGCCGACCATGCCAGCGAGCTCTTCTTGGGTAACCGGGAGCACGAATTCGTCGGCCTCACCAGCCAACTCCAAGAGTCGTTTTGCGGTGCGGCCGGTGACATCGAGAAACACCGAGTCGGCCAAGGCTTCGTCCATGTTGCGAAGGCGACCAGCGAGCATGGCAACTACGCGCCACAACAGCTTTGGGTTCTGTTCGTATAGATCGCGTACCGGCGCGTAGGGGATGGCGATTACGTTTGAGCGTTCGAGAGATCGAGCTTCAGCCGAACGTCCAATCCCATCGAACAGGCCCATCTCGCCAAACAGGTCGCCGCGCTCCATCAACGCCACAACCGACTCACGGCCATCTATCGAACGGTTGGCGATCGCAACTCGACCACTGGTCATTACATAGAGAGCATCGGGTTCTGCGCCCTCGTGAAAAATGACGTCGCCTCGGCGTAAGGATTGGTCGACCGCTGCTGCGATGATGGGGACCAACAGTTCGTCGTCTAGGTCGGCGAAAAGTGCCGTCTCGGAGAGCAGTGAGGTATCAGCCATGGCGTCCTTCATCTTAGGTGACATATGTAACACCATTCCCAGTGGGCGTGCACACCGTCGGGTAACAAATCGATGAGTGTCTGGGCAATAGTGGTCGCCGCTGGGTCGGGTGCGCGCTTTGGCGGAGCGAAGCATCTTGCAGACCTTGGTGGGCGACGGGTCATCGATGTCTCGATCGCCGTCGCCGATTCGTCTGCCGATGGCGTAGTGCTCGTGGTTGCCAGCGACGAGGTTGCCGGCTTCGACAGCGGTGTCGAAGGTGTGCATGTGGTGGCGGGAGGCAGCACGAGATCGGAGTCGGTTCGCAGTGGTTTAACGGCCGTGCCCAATGATGCCCAAGTCATAGTGGTTCACGATGGCGCTCGGCCGCTCGCCAGCGCCGCCCTGTTCAATCTGGTAGTCGATGCGGTTCGCAGTGGGGCTGAGGCAGCGGTTCCCGCCGTTGCCGTGGTCGACACGATCCGCCACGTTGACGAGGGTTCGGTCGATCGCAGCAAACTTGTCGCGGTGCAGACCCCGCAAGCATTCGAAGCCGAAGCTCTGCGGGCGGCGCACCAGGCGGGGTTGGACGCAACCGATGATGCGGGGCTGGTGGAAGCGAACGGAGGAACGGTAGTGCTCGTCGAGGGCGAACCTATGAATATAAAGATTACCAGTCCAGAGGATCTGGCTATTGCCCGTACCCTGAGGGGCTGGCACGACAAGAGAGTGAACAAATGACAGATGCACTGAGGGTGGGTCAGGGGTTCGACATCCACCCATTTAGCGACGACGCCGAGCGGTCGCTGATGCTCGGAGGGGTCCACTTTGAGGGCGAGCGCGCTCTTCATGGTCACAGCGACGCAGATGTAGTCGCACACGCCGTCACCGACGCTTTGCTGGGGGCGGCCGGACTTGGCGACATCGGAAGTCACTTTCCCGATACCGACGCAGCCTTTGCGGGCGCCGACAGTATCGAGTTGCTCCGCTTGGCGGTAGCCGATCTAGCTGGCGCTGGCTGGGTCGCAGTAAACGTCGATTGCTCGGTTGTGTTGGAGGCCCCTAAGTTGGCGCCACGTCGCGACGAGATGCAGCGTCGATTGTCGAGTGCGGCGGGTGGGCCAGTGACCGTGAAAGGTAAGCGGGCAGAGGGGCTCGGGTCGCTAGGCAGAGCCGAAGGGATCGCGTGTTGGGCAGTAGCGTTAATAACTCGGACAGACTCGCAGAGCCCACGGTCATGACGAGCAGCCCTATCCAGAAAGCAGCCAACCGGTGAGCGGTCGACGACCCGGACGCGGTGACCCGAACCGCGGCAACCGCAAGGGTTCCAAAAGCCGCCGACCGCAATCAGAGCGAGGATCGACCCCCAAACGAGCTGACGGCGATCGGCGAGGATCTCAACCGACACAACCGAGGGGTGGCGGTCGTAAGGGTCTTGGTGGCGACCACGTCGAAGGTCGTCACGCAGTGCGCGAGTTGTTGCTCGCTGGTCGACGCCCCGTGCGCGAGATTCTCTTGGCCACGGGGCTAGATGCGGCAGCAATTCTTGACGACATCGTCGACCTGGCCGATGAGACCCGCACGCCAATTCGCGAGATTGGTCGCAGTAAGTTCGACGTCGAAGCTCGAACCGAAGGATCTCAGGGGATAATTGCGCGAGCCGCCCCGATCGACGAGGTAGAACTCGACGAAGTGCTCTCGCCTCCGCCAGGAATAGTTCCGTTCTTGCTGGCGCTCGACGGCGTCACCGACCCGGGCAACGTCGGCGCTCTGTTGCGCACCGCTGAGTGCGCAGGGGTCACCGGCGTTGTTTTCCCCCGTCACCGCGCTGCGCACATAACGCCGACCGTGACCAAAACCGCCCAGGGAGCTATCGAGCATCTGCCGATGACCATCGTTGGCGGACTGCCCGCCGCGCTAAGCCAGATGGTATCGGCCGGGATCTGGACCGTCGGGCTCGACGGAGCGGCCGATCAGAACCTGTTCGATCTCGACCTCGGGGGCGAACCGGTCTGTTTGGTAGTCGGTGCCGAGGGCAAGGGCCTATCGCGTTTGGTCCGCGAGCGGGTCGATGTTGCAGCAGCGCTACCACTTAGAGGTGTGGTCGGATCGCTCAACGTGAGCGCGGCTGGCGCGATAGCAATGTACGAAGTTAGTCGCCATAGGTAGCATCTGAGCATGGGAGTCTACGGCAACTACATCGACGAACCAGAAGGCCTCTCGGTCGAGGAGTTACGCACTTGGCGCCGTGACCGTTGCGCGCTCGGCTACCGAGTTCTGGCAGCACATCGGTGGGGCGAGCTTGGCGATGGGCATGTGACCGCTCGCGACCCAGAGCGCACCGATCACTTCTGGCTGCTCCGCTACGACGTTCCCTTCCCAGAGGCCTCAGGCGATGACATGGTGCTGGTCGCGCCGGATGGACGTCCAGTTGAGGGCGGCGACATCCCCATCAACCACGCTGCGTATTTCATTCACAGCCCGGTCTTCGCCGCTCGGCCCGATGTGGTCAGTGCAGTTCACACTCACACCCCATACGGCACCCCATGGTCGGCATTCGTGCAGCCGCTCCGCATGGTTAGCCAAGAATCGACCTGCTTCATCGATCGCCAGCAGGTCTGGGACAACGAGATGGTCGATGTGCTCGATATGGAAAGTGGTAAGGATTTAGCGAACACCCTCGCTGATGGTCGGCTGCTCATCTTGCGTAACCACGGAGCGCTTACCGTCGGCGGATCGGTCGATGAGGCCGTTGGTTGGTTTATTCTCGCCGAGCGTTCCGCCGAGGCAAACGTGAAGTCCTACGTGGGAGGCCACCCCATCTCCGACGACGCTGCGCGAGTAGCCGCAGACAACTCGATGGCCAACATTGAGTACGCCCTACAAGTCTTCGCCTGGACCGAGCGCAGGCTTTAACCTTTTCTCCGCCTTCGGCTCCGGCGCTTCGCTACGTCTCTTGGCTTTGTGAACTCGCCCTTGCTAGCGCGGCGGGCTACTACACGCCCTTTTCTCCGCCTTCGGCTCCGGCGCTTCGCTACGTCTCTTGGCTTTGTGAACT
>CBERPN010000003.1:0-50683 GCA_965524675.1 uncultured bacterium | reverse complement strand
ACAGATGGCTGTGACCCCACGCACCTGCGACCCCGGCTATCTCAGCTCCGAGGTATGACATTGGCTGCCACAGCGAAATTGGCGAACCGACTGGGTCGATCGCTACCGCTGACCTCCCGAACTCGCCAGCGTCAGCCGGTTCGCTTACCACCTCGCCATCGAGGTCGGTGATCCTGGCAGCTGTCTCGACAACATCGGCTACAGCGAAGCTCGTCGTCCAGTAGGGGCGGCCGGGGTCATCGCCAGGACCGAGCGCCGCCACCAACTCTCCCCCGAGCCGACACAACCGATAACCGCCTTCATCAGGCTGGTCGATTGTCCAACCAAACAGCGATGAGTAGAAATGCGCAGCTCGATCCGGGTCGGGGCTACCAAGGTCAACCCAACATGGGCTTCCATGCGGATAGTTGGGCACGTGACTTATCTCCTTACGGCAACTTCCACTTGTGACGATCTAGGATGATCGTCCTAGTTTCAAGGGGCGAAACAATCCTAGGACGCACGTACGAGTCAAGGGGACCAGGATCAGCATGGCGAGAGACACCAAGCAGCGGATGATCGAGTCGGCTGCTGAACTCCTGCGATCGAAGGGACTAGCGGCGATGTCGTTCACCGACATCACCGAACACAGTGGCACGCCGCGCGGTGTGATCTACCATCACTTTCCCGGCGGCAAAGTCGAACTGGCCAGCGAGGCACTGACATGGACCGGCAGCGAGGTTCGGCGGCACCTAGAAGAGCTAGATGCGTCGACCCCTATGGGATTGGTCGAGCAATACCTAATTAGCATTCGTCATCTGCTCGTCGAGTCGATGGGCGGTTCGAGTTGCGCTGTGGCCGCTGTAACCATCGACGAAACATCTTGCAAGGGTCTGCTGGGCGGGCGCGCTGAGGCAGTATTTCGATCATGGATCGAGGTTCTTCAGGCCAAGTTCGTAGCCAAGAACGTTGAATCCGAGATGGCCCTCGATATTGCGACCTCGCTAGTCATCTTGCTGCAAGGCTCCCACATCGTCACACGAGCGTCTGGCGAGCTCGATTCCTTTGACCGAGCTGCCAGGACCGCCCGCACCGGGATAGAGATACTGCTCAACTCGCGCCAGTAGGGGAAGAGCGCCTGGGTAAAGGACCAATCGGTCTACGTGACCGACGGCAGCATCACCACTTATCAGGTGAACCTTCAGGTCACATTTGTGCTGGAATAGCTTCTGAATTATCGGACGGGGGGCAGATGGCCTCCGCCAAGTATTGAACGTGCGGTTTGCGGCACTGTTAACATCCGCGTGATGAATACCGAAATCGTCGTGGTGGGCGCTGGTGGGCTGGGTCGAGAGGTTGCGCTGCTAATCGGCGACGTCGACGGCTTCAGTTTCAAGTACTTTCTGGACGACAACATCGATGCTGGCGCAATGGTCAAGGGTTGGGGCCCGGTGGCCGGACCCATCAGCGCCGATCCCGATAGTCCTCATGTATTAGCGATCGGTGCCACCGCTACCCGTCGGCACATTTCGACCATACTCTCATCGCCTCCAGCGCCGGTGCTGGTACACCCGAGAGCGTGGGTCGGCGCGTTCGTAGACATCGGTGCTGGTTCAATCGTGTGCGCTGGAGCCACCGTAACCACGAACATCGAGATGGGAATCCACACTCATGTCTTCG
This sequence comes from uncultured bacterium, assembly GCA_965524675.1. Classification (GTDB taxonomy): domain Bacteria; phylum Actinomycetota; class Acidimicrobiia; order Acidimicrobiales; family SHLQ01; genus CALLQB01. The sequence goes on along the minus strand of CBERPN010000003.1, from coordinate 49,024 downwards.
TCACCTGCGTCGTCGGCCACGATTGTGTCTTCGGTGATTTCGTTACTCTCCTGTCGGGCGCAAAAGTAAGCGGAGCGGTGACCTTGGCCGACGGTGTAACGCTGGGCGCTGGCTCGGTGGTACTTCCTGGCCTGACAATCGGTGCCGGTTCGGTTGTAGGCGCCGGTGCAGTGGTTACCACCGATATCCCCGCCAATGTCACCGTGGCGGGAGTTCCTGCCAAAGTCGTCGCGGAGCACCCCGTCGACCAGCACTGGTGAAAACGCTGCCCAAGATTTGAAACTCGGACAGAATCTGGCCGCTATAACGGCGTTGGGTTCTAGTGGTGGGTTAGGCCCGGATCCGGATTCTCTTGCAGTTCATCTTGATCTTGTTCTTGCCGACCAACAGACAGACCTTGTGACGACCCTTATCGGGCGTTCTTATTCGCCCTGAGAACCCGTGGTTGTTGGTGGCAGTGCCCCGCTTCGATGCAAAGTTTCTTATCGTCTTGCGGGCCCGCAGTTGGCGTACCGGCTCACCATCGATGGTGATGGTTACTCGCAGGGTGCGGTCGTGATCGGGATCGAATGCAAAGCCCTTGACGAAGATCTTTCTAGCTCCGACACGAACCACTTTTAGACGGCCGACCGGCGGATGATTCGTCGGGTCCGGGTCGAGATCCGGGTCGGGATCAGGGTCCGGGTCTGGGTCTGGGTCTGGATCGACGACCGGAGGGAAGGGGCTTTCGAGTACGGCATCGGCCACCAGTTGGGCCAGCGCTCCGGCACCTAGCTTGCCGGTGAGTTTGCCGTTGACATGAATTCCGTCAGGCGAGATCCAATTGGCGTGACCAGCGGCTTTGGCTCCCCAGTCGAGCAACTCAAGGTTCGGATGATTGGCGACAGCTCGATCGAGCATCGCGTTCACAAGAACCATCGAGTTGTCACAGTTCTTACCTGTGCTACCGCCACACGCAGGCGACCCGGGCTGGTCCCAAAGCCGTGGGCGAATCCAGAGCACCCTTCGAGCCTCGTCGGTCTGCCGCAAGAAATCGTCGATCCAGCCCTCGTAGCGAGCAAGTTGAGCGCGGTCGTCGGACCAAAACATGTAGCCGAGCCCGACCACAACAATGTCGTCGATAAGGTCAGCATCCTTTATCAAGAGACCGCCCGGCCCATCGAACTGTCCGGTGCCGTCGACAACCGGGGTCTGACCGTCGCCCTGTAACCCAATGACCGTCCGCAGGTGAAGGCCTGGAAATCCTCGGATGATTGGTCGATGATCGGGAAGGCGCTGGTCGAGCCAAGGAACTGCGTCCCAGAACACCGAATCGGTGACACCCCAGATAACCGGCCGATCGTCGGCGGGGTCGGGGCCGTCGTAACTCTGGGCAACGGGTGTCAGTACTCCGAGAACCAGCAGAACCGACACGATTGAGGCCACGGCGGCCGAACGAATACTAAAAGCGGGGGGCATAGCACTCAATTTTTACCATAAGGGGAAACCGCTTCGCCATTAAAAGTGGTCAAATTGCCTACGGAGAGTGAGCATCGTTGAAAGACTGGGCGAACACAGAAAGGCGCACCATAGCCCGTAGAATCGTCGACCATGGCACCACGGCTAGTACTCATTCGCCACGGCCAAACCGAATGGTCGATGACATCTCGGCACACCGGCCGCACCGATATCCCCCTTACCGATGTCGGACGCGAAGAAGCTGAGCTAGCTGCGGCAAGCCTCACCGAATGGAGATTCGACAAAGTCTTCACTAGCTCGCTTAGCCGCGCCCGCGAAACCGCAACCATCGCCGGTTTTGGCCATGCCACAATCGATAATGACCTACTCGAATGGGACTACGGCGAGCACGAGGGCCGCCGCACCGTCGACATCCTGCTCGAGCATCCCGACTTCTCAAAATGGTCCGAGCGACCTCCCGCTGGCGAGTCGGTAGAAGAAGTCGGAGAACGAGTCGACCGGGTGATCCAAAGATTCAAGAGCAACGAAGCCTCCGGCGACGTGGCCTTGTTTGCCCACGGACACACCCTGGCGATCCTGATTGCCCGCTGGCTTGAGCTGCCGGCTAGCGAAGGTCGGCGATTCCCGCTTTCGACGGCGACTCTGACGCTGCTCGACCACTACCGCGAGAACCCGGTACTACGATTTTTCAACCACCGTTGCGGAGCACCACTGGCGCACCCACCGACTGGCTAGTGTCCTAGTGGGCGCCTCGACCTAGCAATACCGCTGGAATCGTTCGAAGAAGTAGTTGAATGTCGCACAGCAGGCTCCACTCGGTTAGATAACGATTGTCGTAGTCGCAGCGTTCGGGGTAGCCGACGCTGCTGCGACCTTCGACCTGCCAGGTTCCGGTGATCCCCGGCACCGCATGGACATACGCGTCGTGCTGGCGAGCTCGAAGCAATTCGTCCGGGACGACAGGGCGCGGCCCAACAAGGCTCATATCGCCGACGAGGACGCTAAAGAGCTGGGGTAGTTCATCAAGACTGGACTTCCGTAGGAACCTGCCTAGCCGTGTTAGTCGTGGATCGCAGGATTCAGGAAGTTTGTAGTCGTTGGCCCGATACGACGCATGCAATTGTGGGTCGGCGACAAGGCGCTGCTCGGCGTCGGTGTACATCGAACGAAACTTGAACATCGAAAACAGCGCGCCGCCTTGGCCGACGCGAGACTGTTTGAACAGCACTCGGCCCGGCGATTCGATTGCTACGGCTAGTGCAACAGCGGCCATCAATGGAGCTAGCAGCAAGAGCAACCCTGTCGCCGCGACGAAATCGAATACTCGTTTCGCCCTCAGACGCCAGCCACGATAGCGGCTCGCCTCGGGCAAATCCCATGAGGTCGCGAACCCATCGAGGGCTGGCAAATCGGCCGCCGGTTCGGTGAGGTCGAGTACGAAATCGTCGACTACCAAGTCGGCGATGATGAGATCATCGTCGGTTCGGCTTGTGACCTGTTCGAGCAGCAGGGTTGAGGTGTCGTCCCCCTCAGTTGCTGCTTTTTGTTGGCGGGAAGTGTCCCTGGAACCGCCTTCACTCACTTCATACCTCCCAGTACTAGGTGCGCGTCGGGGTCCATCGGACTAGTGCCAGACGAACTGAGTGGCTAGGCCTCAGCTCCGATCAGAATGAGCCGAAGGGACTATGGATGACGCCCAATGCGGCACCTCGGCTAGAGGGCGCCCTAACAGACAGGCCCGGGACGGCTCGCCAAAATACCCTCGATCGATTGATCAGGGTTTTGGCGACGGTTGGTGGCTCTGCCGCCGCGCTCGGATCGGGAGCTCAACCGACCGGCTCCACCACCGCCGACCTGGTCGTGCTGGTGCTGTTGGGCGCTGCGATCTCGCATGCGATTTCGATGGGGCCACCAGCGATGTGGGCAGTAATCGCTGCGATCGCCGTACTCACCACCGGCCTTGCTGGTGTGACCGGTCAGCTGACAGTAGCTGGCGGCGCGGTCCACGGGTGGCGGCGGAGCGGGCCGTTACCAGCGATGTCAGAGAACCGAACAGACCTGGATTCTCTTGTAGCTGCACTGGTCGGGATCGGCGCTTCCGCTGCTCTGTTCCGGCTTCAGAATGTATTCGTCAACCGATCTTCGGCGGCCCTTGTCGCAGTCGTAGTGGCTTGTGTCTTCGCGGTCACCTTCACGAGGTTTACCCGCAAGCAACGTCGGATCGTGGCGAGCGGCCTGTTCGTCTGCACGCTCGCAGCGATCGGCGTCTCGGTCGCGGCAGCCACTTCGATCGTAGGCTTACGGGCCGAGGTAGCCGAAGCGTCAGCGTCGGCTCGCGAAGCGGCAGAGCTGTTGCGCAGCGGCCAGAGCGAAGCGGCCCTGGCGACACTAAACGAGGCTCAGATCGAACTAACTTCGATCGATGACCGCCTTCAAAATGGCTGGCCCAGACTGGCCACGGCGGTACCGGTCGTCGGTCAAAACATTCAAGCTTTGCAGGCGGGATCGACCAGCGCAGCGCGGCTGGTGTCGGCGGCCCAAGATCTTGGACGGTCGGCATCGATCGACGAGCTATTCCGAAATGGCACGGTCGATCTGGCACAGCTTGAGGAACTGCGAAGCTCACTAACCGACATCGAAGCTGTTCTCGATCAGAGTGGAGGCGACCTCGAAGCCGTACAGAACCCGTGGCTCGTTCCTGTGGTCAGAAACGAAGTCGCCGAGTTGGGTGACGAACTCGAAGGCTTTCGCAATACCCTCGGTAAAGTCGGGCGACTAGCCGAGATTCTTCCCGCGCTGCTCGGAGCCGATTCGCCCCGCAACTACCTAGTACTGATCGCCAATCCCAGCGAGGCCCGAGAGCTCGGCGGATTCGCCGGAGGCTACGCTGTTGTCTCGATCGACTCGGGCAGGATCGTTGTTACTCGCTCGGGCCGAACGCCCGAACTCAACCACACACCTACAACCCACGACGCATTAACTCGGACCTATCCTCAGAGGTTCCTCGAACATAAACCGTGGCTCTACGGGCAGAACTACACGGCGATGGCCGACCTCGGCACCCTTACTCAAGCCATCGCTGAACTGTTCCCGTCGATGGGCGGGACGCCCCACCACGGTTTTGTAGAACAAGAACCGCACCCGCTCGAAGCACGGGTGGCCTTAACCGGCAATGTCGAGCTACCACAACACGGCCTAACACTCACGGCAACTAACACGGCACAGTTCTTTCACATCGATCAATACGAGTTGATTCCGAGCCAGTCGGTTCGGACCAAGGTACTGGACGACCTGATTTTGGTGTTCTTCAAACGATTTAGCGGTGATGTCTCAATCGAAACATCACAAGTTGGGAGAATGGCAACAACAATTCAACAAGGAAGACTTGGCTTCGCTACCACCGACCGGGCGGAACTCGATGTTCTCTCCGAAATAGGCCTCGCTAGGAGATTCGGACACGACCAGATCGGCGACTTTCTTTCGGTCTCGCACCTAAACGCTGGCCCCAACAAACTCGACGCCTACCTAGAGCGAGACATTCGCTATGAAGTTGCCGTAGATCCCGAGTCGGGTTCGTTGACAGCAAACCTGCTCGTCACCCTCACCAACACCGCCCCGAAGGGCCTCTCCAGTTACGTAAACGGGAACCGGCGCGGTCTTCCGGCGGGAACGAATCGGGCGACTCTCGTGATTCACACACCGCACGAACTGGTCTCGCGAAGCGCAAGTACAGAGCCTGCATTCGATCGAACTTTTCAAGAATTCGGCTTGTGGCGATATGAGCAGTTGGTAGTCCTCGCGACCGGCGAATCAGAAACCATACGCTTCGAGTTGCGAGGCAATGTTGGTCATGACAATCGCTACGAGTTAGAGGTGGCTCACCAACCGCTGGTGACCACAGATGATCTGGTTGTGACCGTGTCACACAATGCGCGGACTCTGGCGCCCCTCGCCGTGCTCTCGAGCGAACTACGGACGAACACGACCTTCGAGGTTCAGCTCGAATGAACGTAGTAGGCCGAACAGCCCGAATTCCCAGATAGCGCTAATACCAGCGCGAGCGCAGCCGAACGGGTGCTCACAAGGCGGACCTTTGGTCGCCGTCGATCCGATCTTCCCATGGAGTTGTCCAATGACATCACGAATCGCAAAGCTGCTCACCGTACCGTTTGTACTCTTCGGCATCTTGGTCGCACTCGCTAGCCCGAGCGTCGCTCAGGACTATGCCGGGTCGAACACCAACGACGGCGTGTTCAATACGCCGAGCGGTTTGGCCAAGCCCGGCTCAACAATCAGCTTCGTTGCTACCGGCCTTCAGCCCAACGCAGTTGTCACGATCAACCTCGTCGATGGCGGTGGCAACGTTGTTCCCGATACAGGCAACGATCTCTCCATTCAGGTAAATGCGGATGCAACCGGCCGGGTAGAAACCAGCATCACCATTCCGGCCAACCTTGTCGCAGGCGCCTACACGCTGCGCGTCAACAGCACCAAGGCCGACGGGAGCTCGTTTGTGTCCGAGCTCATCGTCGTCGCAACTGGCGCCGCAGCACCTGCGGCTGGCAACGCCCCACCAGCGCTCGCGCTAACCGGTTCAGCGGTTACGAACCTGCTCATCTCGGCCTTCTTGTTGATGGTCCTCGGCGCAGGCTTGATGCTCGCCAACCGTAACAATTAGACCTAAGCGCTTCGCCTCCCCGGCGAGGTGCCATGCTTCAGCAAGCAATTCGCAGCGCGGGATCTGCGAGGGCGGCTGCCGAGGCTATAGCGCTGCGATGGCAATTCGCGGCCTAAAAGCATAGTAGGCCTTTGACCTGGACAGGGTCCGGAGCGTTTAGAGCGCCGCAGTTCGACTCCACACTTAGCGATTGCGGGCTCGGGGATTCGGAATGCGGGCTTAGGCCTAATGACTGCCTGGAGTGGGCCGATAGGTCCGGACGCCCGTGGGACGCGGGTAAACGTTGCACCTTGTTTGGACGCTCGGAGCGCGTGACTACCAGGGACACCGGGACTGTGCATCAACGAACCGCCGAAATGAACCTTGCCGACTACGTTGGCCTCCTAAAACGGCAGAAGCTTCTGATCATGGCGATCACCGCGCTTGCGGTAGCCGCCGTCGCTGGCCTCACCAGCCTCCAGACTCCGCAGTACACTGCCACCACAGAGATCCTCGTCGAACTCGAACCTCTAACCGACTTGGTTTCATCTCAAACGTCTGGTCGTACCGACCGGTCGCGCGAGCTCGAGAATGAAGTCGGCTTCATAGAGAGCCGGATTGTGCTCGCCGCAGTTATAAGCGAACTCGGGTTCGAGCCCAACGTTGAGGTGATGGCTTCTTCGGATCGTGACTTCATTACTATTCGGGCCACGGAGCCCTCTGCTGGCTCAGCGGTGCTAGCAGCGACAGCCTTTGCCGATACCTACCTTTCGCTACGACGGGAGCTCGCTGTCGAAGAGTTTTCGACTACTGCGGCCGTCGTCCAACGCCAAATAGATGATCTCGATCAGCAGCTCCTCGAAATCGAGGAATCGAGCGGTTCATCTCCGCAGCAACGAAAGGAGCGCCGGGCTCCGATCGTTGCACAGCGGGCCGTCTACGAGCAGGGCATGGCAACGATCGCTCTCAACTCCCAACTCAGCTCCGGGGCAGTGGGTCGGGTGGTTAGCCCCGCAGAATTGCCGACAGCTCCGAGCAGCCCGGTGCTCAAACTGAATCTCGGACTTGCCCTAGTGGCGGGGCTCATGATTTCCCTACTTGCCGCGATAGTTCGAGATACCCTCGCCGATCTCGTGATCGGACGCGAAGTGGCGCAGCAGATACTCGGTGATACTGCGATCTTGGCGGAGATTCCCCGCTACCGCATTTCAAATCGCGCCTCGGTGCTTCAGAGCGAAGTGCACAGCATCCAAGCAGAGTCCTATCGCTCGCTGCGCACCGCACTCGCATTCGCCACAATGGGAGCCGACACTCGGGTAATTCAGGTCACCAGTTCGACTATGAGCGAAGGCAAGAGCGAAGTCGTCGCAAACCTCGCCGTAGCGCTCGCACGCGGCGGCAAGCGAGTTCTAGCAGTTGATGCTGACTTACGACGCCCCATGCTGGCCAGCCGTTTCGGCCTCGATCCAGATACACCAGGGCTTTCTTCTGTAGTGAACCGCGATGTGAAGCTGCGAGAAGCGCTAGTAAGCGTCGAAGATCTTCCCCTACTAAGCATTCTGCCCTCAGGTCCAATGCCCAACGATCCCGCCGCGTTCGTTGACACACCTTTTGTCGCCAAGATGATCCGAGTACTTGGACGGCACTTCGACTACGTCATCGTTGACACCCCGCCCGTGAACATGGTGAGCGACCCCTTAACCATCAGCCAGATGGTTGACGGTGTCGTCGTAGTGGCCCGCCACGGGCGCACCAATCGAACGGAGCTACGCCAGACTCTCGAGGTACTCCGACGTCTAAACGCTCCGGTCCTCGGATTGGTACTTAATGGGGTCCACGGCAGCAGCTCGTACTCGGCGAGCTACTACCACCGCAAAGATCGCGTGGTCGACAGCACTCACCAGACAGTGGTCGACAGCACTCACCAGACAGGGGTCGACAGCACTCACAAGACAGGGGTCGACAACCACGAAGAGCTCAACGCCGACGGCCGCCACGAGATCAATATCAGCGATCGACCGCGGATAATCGGCACGGTCGCGATCGATCTTGCTGATGGGCACGAGCAAGATGCTGAGGACACGAAATGCCACGACCGAGATGACACTCACCCGGACAGCGATGAGAAGTATCTCGACCGAGATGGCACATACCGGGACCGCTCGAGCCGGCAGCGCGACGCTAGTCCGACCTCAGAAGTCGATTCGAGCGCGAGCCTCGACGACGACGGCCGCACCACATCCAAGTCATGACCTCGCTGCGCCTTAGCGGCGATGCTCACTCTGTTGCGCAGGCCGATCAGCGAATCGACCTGCGAGAACAAGGGACCGAAGCCCAACAAACCGAGCGGATTGCGGTGGTTCACGAGTGGATCACGCAACGGGCCGGCTCGGAGAAGACTTTCGAACAACTCGCAGCGACTCTCCCCGGCGCCGACCTATTCGCACTTACCCACAGCGATGGCGTCGCGATCGAAACCGGTGGACGTCCAATAACCACAACGACGCTCGACCGAATCCCGCTGCTGCGCGATCATCGCGCGCTGGCGCTACCACTCATGCCGCTCGCGTGGAGGGTTGCATCGAACGAGCGGTACGACACCGTCATCACGTCGAGTCACGCTTGCGCCAAGGGCTTCGGACCAGCACGCGCCGCGCTACATCTCTGTTACTGCCACGCACCGATGCGTTACGCATGGAACTCCGCAATCGACGGACGGACCTCCGGATCGATCGACCTTCTGGCGCCAGCTCGAAACGTGATGCGACGATGGGACCACAATTCCGCAAATTGGGTCGACTCGTTTGCCGCCAACTCCACAGCCGTAGCCGAACGAATCGCCAACTATTACGGTCGCGAGGCTCGGGTAATCGCTCCACCGGTTGAAGTTGAGTTCTTCTCCGACGCTCCGCGCCGCAAGCGCTCACATCTGCTGGCGTTCTCGCGCTTTATCTCTTACAAGCGCCTCGACATCGCCATAGGGGTCAGCGGCCGACTCGACATCCCCCTCGTCATTGCAGGCTTCGGGCCCGACGAACACCGGCTGAGAGCGAGCGCTGAACGGTTCGCACCCGGTCTCGTGACTTTTGCTATCCGACCCGATCAGCACCAGCTCCGCGAACTGTACGCAAACTCGTTGGCGCTGATCTTCCCCGCTCACGAAGACTTTGGCATCATTCCGATCGAGGCACAGGCCGCTGGTTGCCCCGTAGTGGGACTGTCTAGAGGCGGATCTCTGGACACGGTGAAACACGGGGTCTCGGGGATCCTCATCGAGGATCAAACGATCGAGGCATTTGCCGACGCCACCGCTCGCTTGCTCGACAACCCGCCCGAGCCATGGGCATGTCAACGAAATGCGGTCAACTTCGGCGAGCACCGCTTCCGCCGCGAGATCCGCGAATGGCTGGCCGACGCTCGTAGGGGCGTATGACGATGCAAACTTCGACATCTGGGTACAGACCGATTTCACCTATCGCCTCCTCGCGATTCAGCAGCTACAAACGCCTCAACGTTGCAATCGGCGTGAGCCGAAACGTCGACATCTCACTCGTAGTCGCCGGGGCAGGACCTGACGAAGACCGACTATGGACTGGGGCCGAGCATCTCGCCCCCGGTCAGGTCTGGGTTTGTCAACGCCATGCCACCGGATTTGGTGAGCATCAATTCAAACGCCAGATAAGCGAGTGGCTGGTCGATGCTGGCGCCGAATCATGATGATTGACCACAGCCGAACAACCCCGACACTAACTGTGGAGTCTTTGCTGGTCGCAGCGGTTCCCTTCAGCCCGAACCTTGGCGACGGCATTATTGCCCGCTGTCTGGAATTCGCGATCAAAGCTTCTGGCAGCGGCGCAACCACACCCGAGTTCATCGATCTCGCCGGTAGAACCAGTTGTGGAGATGGGATGCTCGGCTGTCGCGACCGGCTGCTCGAGGTTCTCAACAACATGCCTCGGCCAGTGGCCGACGTACTCGCTGGGACTGGCGCCTATATCACTACGGCGAGAAAATTTCGTAGTGCAGCATTCTCTGATTCACTGGCCAAATGCCGGCCTGTGATTATCGGCGGCGGCCATCTACTTTCGGACGAGTTCCTCAACTTTCCAGCCAAACTTAATCTGCTGGGTCGATACGCAACCGATCGGCCCGCTGCAATGTTGGGTGTCGGCGCTGATGCAAAACCATCGCGCTCAGCGAGACTCCTCTTTGCGAGAGCGCTTCGGGCGGTCGACCTACGTATTGCAATAGCGAGAGACGAAACAACAGCGAGCGTGCTGTCGCAGATCATCCCCGAGGCCGACATTCGAACAGCGCCCGACCTCGGCGTTCTAAGCGGAAACCTCGACATCGATGGCAAGACGACCCATGACATCGCTATCTCGGTTGCTTCACCTTCCAGCTCGCACTACCGTGCGAATTCGCGGGCCTTGCACGGTCGACTTCGATGGTGGCAATCGTTTATCGATGAGCTTGCTGTTGAGCACAGGGTCTTGTTGTTCACCAACGGGAGTCCCGAAGATGAAGCGTTCAAGTCGACCCTAGGAGAGCGGTGCAACGGCCGGGTCGAGATGGCCGACACCCCGCGAACCCCCGAACAGTTACTGCGGCTGATCGTGCGGGGTGAGCGTCTGATCGCTCAACGGCTGCACGCGATTCTTCCCGCGACTGTCGCTGGTGTGCCTGTTCTCGCTGTCGACCCAAACCGGAAGGTTCAGGACGTGATGCGAACCGCTGGATTTACGCTGACCGCAGCATCCACAGCCGCTTCGCCAAATGCCAGGAATCTGATGACTTCAATTCGACCAGCTTCTGATGCGACAATTGCTGCTGCAGCGGAACAGTCGCTGGCGGCAGTTGAACTCACTCTAGGAAAGCTCGCTGCATGAGTGCCTCTCCTGACTTCATATACATCGGACCTTCAAAGGCGGGGTCGTCATGGCTGTTCGAACGTCTTCGCGACCATCGATTGGTTCACGTTCCCGAGGCGAAGGACACTTACTACTTCGATCGACACTACGACCGTGGAGGCGACTGGTACCGCCAGCACTTTGGAGACCTCGACGATGGCTACTCAAGCCGCGGCGAAATTTGCCACGACTACCTATATAGCTCGGTGGCTGCCGAGCGTATCGCCCAAGACCTACCAGACGTACGCCTCATGTTCGGGCTCCGGGACCCCGTCGATCGGGCTCTATCGCACTTTAGGCAGAGCCTACGGGTGGGCAACGTTTCAGCCGACCTTCACCAAGCCCTAGAGACCAACCCTGCCATTGTCGATCACAGTCGATACGCAAGGCACTTAACTCCGTTCCTCGAACGATTCGAAGCGAGCAAGATGTTGGTAATCCCGTTCGAAAGTATCGGGACTCAACCCGATGAGCTACTCCTGACCGTATTCAAGTTCATCGAGGTCGAACCGGACATTCTTGCGCTGCAACGGTCGGCTGAAAGGGTCAACCCCGCGGCCGAAGCCAGATTCCCGGGCAGTGGGCAGGTCGCTCGTCTTGGGTCAGCGACCCTTCGCAGGTTCGGAATGGCCAATACTCTCGGATACCTCAAACGCGGCCCTTTGAAGCGAGTTCTGTTCGAAACGGTTGACCGAGGCGACATCCCAGCAGCATGGCGTGAAACCCTAGCAAAGCGTCTCGAAGGCGAGGCTGAAGCAATCGCTGACCTTCTCCGCAAGAACGCTATTTCAACCGACTTGTCACTTGCCACATGACGACCTCAACTTCGGCCGACGCAGCGCGGCGAGTCGCTCTACCGGTCGTCGTTCGTTTCGCTGGCGCTGGAGCGCAGATAGGAGTTCAAATCGCAGCGGCCAGACTTCTGGGTCTGTGGGCCCTAGCGGTCTACGGAACTACGCTCGCGTGGACCCGCGTGGCTGGCAATGCTGTGGCCCAGGGCTACCCGGCGCAAGTGCTTCGCGATACCGCACGCATGCAACACGGGACTGGGTTGAGCCTCACAATGGTAGGGCGACGCATTGTTCTGGGCACGGCAGCTCTCGCCATCGTGGCCTCGCTCACACTGCCGCTGATGGTCCGCTCGATGCCGCTCGGTTCCACGGCTCTAGTCTTCTGCGTTGTCTTAGCAGCGGGTTCATATGCCGCAATGCGCTGCGGAAGCGAACGGGCAAAGGCTGCCGGAGGCGCGGTTCCAAGCCTTCTCTTTGAATTCGTCATCCCACCACTGGTGGTTCTGATCATCGTGCTCGGACTGAGTGGCGCTGAGCTGTCTGAAGTCTCGGCATTGGTTGTCGCGTTGTCGATTCCGCTTGGGTATCTACTAGCAGGTATCGCATTGAAATTCGACGCCCGTCGACGATTCGATTTACTAACCTCTGACGACCTAACGTTTAGCAGTCGCCTCGCTGCAATCGGAGTTATGAACCCCTCGGTCGGGGCAATTCCACTATTGCTTGCCCCCGCATTCGTGTCTCTGGAAGAGGTTGCGTGGCTGGCTGCCGGTCTTCGCCTCGTGGCGGTACCAACACTTGTGTTCGCTGGGCTCGCTGCGTTCTTCGCCCCGCGGTTTAGCGCGGCTGCAGCACAGTCTGATACCAGACTCCTCCGCCTACTCTTCAAACAGTCTCAAACGCTCGCCATCATTGTCTACCTTCCAGCGGCAGCTTTTTTGCTGGTTTTTCCACAGGCAATTCTGGGACTATTCGATATTCATGCCGAAGGGGCGGCGAGCTTGCTGCGCTTACTCGTTTTGGGTCAGGCAAGCAACGCCGTCACCGGACTCTCAGCAGAGTTTCTGATGATGACCGATGGTGAGGCCCAGGAATTCCGAGCCACAGCCTTTGGTGCTGCAAGCTCGGTCGTTCTCGTAGCTGTTGGCGGACTTCTCATGGGATTGACAGGCGTTGCAATCGGCTTCGGCGTATCGCTCTCTCTTCGATTCGCACTGTCATGGATAGCGGTTCGCCAAGTCCTGTCAAAGGAGACGTCGGTCCTGACGAAGCTCGTTAGTTCCGAGCGGTCACTGGCATGACATCGATAGCTCCACCTCAGACAGATCGTGTTGAGCCGCTACCAGGACAGTCATGGGACAGGCCCTTGCTGCTCGCGTTGTTCCTTCTCGGGCTGTGCCATTCGCAAACGGTGATTCCCATTGCGGCGCCCGCTTCGCTCACTCTGCTCGCGCTAGTGGCGTCGCGACGCCGACTTTGGTTTGGGCCACACTGTTTGGCAGCCACGGTTCTCGTCGGTTACCTGTTCGTAGTTGCGGCTATCAATGGGAACCTCACCGGCGTGGGACCCGTGTCGTTCGTAATGGAATACGGACCAGCGCTGTATGCATGTTCACTTCTTGCGTTGTTGCTCGCCGTTAGGTGGAGGCCCTCTGAGGCGGGCGCAGCAATGTGCGCACTCCTGCTAGGAGTCGCAAGTATCGACATAGCCGGATTGCTGATCGATGTGATCGGAACACAGGTCCTTGGCGAAGCCTTGAGCATCAAGGGCCGCCTGAAGGGATTCTTAACCGGACCTAACGCCTTTGCTGGATCGACTGGAACAGCTCTTTTGCTCGCAATCGCTCTTGGTCTCAAGTCGACCGGCCGACCGGCAACTCTTGCACGATGGACTATCGCTCCCTTTGGAATCGCTTTTCTCTCGACCGTCTCGCGCGGCTACACCCTCGGATTGATCGCAGCTTGTCTCTACATGGCCGTCCAGCTTCGGGGGATGTTTCGCAAGCCGTCCAGGTTCTTTGTCGCAATAGCCGCTATCGCTGTGATCGTCCCGGTTCTGTTCTTTCAACTCGCCGACCGCGTGGAAGGCGCGTCCGAAGACGCGAGCGTCAACACGCGCTTGCTTCTTTTTGAGCGAGCGTTTGGCCTCTGGGCCGACTCGCCGCTCACCGGGGTCGGAATCGGAACCTTCGAGCAGCGCAATGTGGAACTTGTCGAGGTTGTGCCTGGGGTGATGTCGATCCGCGTGCGCGGCGAATACCAACAAGAACTCACCCGCTTTGACGCCGAGGGCGGTCAGCACACCCACAACGTCATCTTGCAGACTTTGGTCGATGGCGGGATCATTGCATTCGCCTTGATGGGGTATTTAATCGTCTCCGCCTGGCGGGCGGCCGCGGATCCCAAACATAATTGGCTACATCTCTACGTGCGCTCGGCGACCGTTTTTCTCTTGGTTTCCGGATTCACTGGTGGACTAACCCTGTACTCAGCCTCAATTGCCACGCTCCCCTATCTTTCCTACGCGCTAGTGCTCACTCAACAACCAGAAAGCTCCTCTATCATTCTGGACCGGGCAGAGCACAACACAATCTGGCTTGACTGAAACCAGTTGTGCCCCACCTAGCACCTAAACGTGACCCTTCCGGTTGTGTCGCTGCATCACTGTCTTGAAGCCCTGCTCGTCAAGACCGAGCAACTGCTCTGGTGTTTCGACAACGACGGCCAACTGGGCGAGCCAATCAGCGGTCAACGGAGGTGGGAAGCACCGTTTACATCGATGATTGTTCCGCACCGCGTTCGGCGAAGGCTCTGGAGATCGCTTTGCCGATACCGCCGGTACCGCCGGTCACCAGCACACGTTTGTTGTCAAAGTTCATTTTGCATTTCTGCTTTCGCTGGGCGGAGGTGTTGGATCAGCGCGGTGCGAGCATGATCGAGATGAACCGTCAAAATAGCGACCGCCTGATCTACCCGCGAGTTGCGGCAGTAGTCGAGCAGTTCGAGATGTTCGCTTTCGGCGAGCGCCGCGCCGTCGAGGTCGTGCATGTAGTGAGTGACGTATGGGGCGACGGTGTGGTGGAGCGACTCGACAATGCTAAGACCCCTATCCCAACCTGCGGGCCGGTAAAGGGCCCGATGGAATCGCCAGTTCTGCACCGCGGTCGGTAGGTCGCCAGTAGTAATAGCCAGCTCGGCTTGGGCGAGATCGACGATTGTCTGGTGCTCGATTGCTTGTCGAAGCAACATTGGTTCGAGCGATTGCCTCAACGCAAAGATCTCTTCAGCTTCGGAAGCTACGAGAGTCCGAACACTGATTCCGCAGTTGCTCCGAGCGGTCACCAGCCCCTGCCCATTGAGCTGTTGAAGAGCCTCCCTCAGCGGAATCTTGCTCACGCCGAGCTCTCGGGCCAACAAATCCTGCCGGAGGGGACTTCCCGCTTCATGGTCACCAGCCAAAATCGCGGCCCGAAGCCGTACTGCCACCTCATCGACTACACTCATCGTAGTATCGTATACTATCCTCTAGGATTAGGAGCGCATCCAGCCGCGTAGAGCGGGGCCGGCTAGCGCCTCGCCATTCGGCGGCCGTGACAGAGTCGTCTGGGCCGTCCCCACGCCGACGCTGTGCCGCCGCGTTGAGGGCCCTCCCACTTCGAGTGCCCGCCACTCACGACGGGCCGTTCAGTCACGAGCATCGATCAGATGCCGGGTCTTACTGCCAGTACTCCACACGGACCTCGGGCATCGGAAAGTCCGCAACGTTTGCTGTCGCCAGACCCGCACCTACACCGACCGCTGCTGCCGCAACCAGGCAATCCGCTTGATGAATGGTTACGCCTCGGGCCGCGAATTCTCGTCGCCAACCACCAGCACACATTCCTTCCCTTGTGCCGAGCGGGGCTAGCCGCAGCCCACGAAACAACCGTTGTGCAGTCGGGACCTCTTCGGGACGAATTCCTCGCCATATTTCTTCTACCGAGATTGCACACATCCAGGGCTCGACGCCCTCACGACGCAAACCAGCAAGCCTCTGGGCGGCTGGGCGTCCCCGAAGAGCGTCGATTATTACTGTCGAATCCAGCAACAGCCGAGCCAAATCAACCGGCCCGGCGCGTGTCTTGATGACGCTGCTGCTGAACCCAAGCTGCGGGATCATCGTCCCAATCGTGACCCGTTTGAGAAATCCCTCCGAGCGCCGCCTCGATATCGTCCCACCGTTGTTCGTCCTCAAGGCCACGTCGTATGAGTTCAGCGATAAACGAACTCCGTTGCCGAGTACCTGCTCGACGATCGAGTTCGGCGACCAACTCGTCGTCCAACGCTATGTGCAGTCTCATGTGCTAACAATAGCACACAGCTCAATCATTGGGCCGCTAGCTGGGCCATTAACGCAAACTGGTCTAGCAAGCTGGCCGGCTGGTGGGATTGGTCGAATTCTCGGTAGATGGTGTCGACATTGATAACTATGCGCTCGTGGTCGCCCCACTCTCGGTACTGGCCTACCTCGATGTCGCGGGCGGCATCGGCTGCCGACATCCCCGCATCGTGTCGATCGAGCGCCTCACTGCGAAGCCATTCGAGATAGCCGCGCACCATTTGGACGCCGTCGAGTCCACAAACCGGTCCATGACCAGGGATGACAGTGCTGACCCCGAGATTGCTGATGAGGTCGCAGGCATCGATCCAGTTCTGTACCGGACCGTCCCAGATGATGGGCGTGCCATAAACGAAGAGTATGTCGCCAGTGAAAATGGCGTCGGCGCCTGGTAGGTGCACCAAGGTGTCGCCCTTGGTGTGTGCTGGTCCAACCTCGATCAACTCGACCCGTGTTCCGGCGACGTCGAGTTCGTAGCGCCCACTGAAGGTAGTTGTGGGCAACGTCATCGTGATATCGCCGAACTCAAAGTGGCCGAACGCTTGTTGCAAGTATGCCTCGGTAACCTCATCGAGATCGAGTTTGAGTAGCGCCGTCAACGCCTGTGGCGGAAGCTCGTTCATCTCGGCGGCCGACGCCGCCGACGCGACGATCTCGATTCCAGGTAGCAACTGATTTCCGTAGCAATGGTCGCCATTCGCATGGGTATTGACGATGGCTTCAATACCCGACGTGGCGGTAATGGCTGCCATCTCGTCGAGCATCGCTTGGGTGAGTTTCAAATCGAAGAGCGTGTCGACGAGTAGCGATGAACCGTCGCCCACGATTAGCCCAGCATTGCTCCACCCCCATCCGCCGTCGGGCTGGAGGTATGCGAAGAGGCCATCAGCAAGTTCGACCAAGCCCTTTGAGTACTCCCGAGCGACCACTACGAAGCGCTTGGATCGTCTACCCGACGACCATCTTCGACCAGGTTGATTTCGAAGATCACCTGATCGAGTCGGTCGTTCGCGGTGATCGACGGATACCGCAACGGGTGCTCGTCGGTGACACATGATGGAACCGGGCTCAGGATTGTCCAAGGGGTCGGGTGACAGAACTGCACGACCGAATAGCGATCACCGGGTTGTTCGGGGTCGGCGACAACCCGGTGCCAGCCGGGTTGAATTATTCCGTTTGTTAGATGTTCGAGCATCATCCCGGTGTTGATGACCACACGATCGTCGGGCGGTTTCGCGTCGATCCAAGTGCCATCGGCCAACTGCACTTGCAGACCCTTTGCGGTCGATCGAGGAAGCGCTGTGATCAGGTTGATATCGGCGTGTTCGCCGGCCCAAATGTGTTCGCCTCCGGGCGCCATCTCCATCGCGGGATAATGAATTGCGCGGGTGAGGGTGGCGCCGTCGCGCACCATGAACTCGAAATAATCCTCGTGCGCACCGATTCCGACCGCGATCATTCTCAAGAAGCGACGCTGCAGATCGCAGACCCGATTGTGGAACTCCTTCATAACCTCGCCCATGCCGGGAATGACCTCGTCGGGTAGCAGCGGCGGGCTATAGCGATGCGGCAGCCGCTTGCGGAGGGGGTGTCCCTCAGGCAGCGGCGCACCCCAGTTGTACATCTCTTTCCAATCGGGCACGTCGGCTACCGCTGCAGTCTCGACCAACAGCCCTGTGTAGCCGGTCTGCCCGTTTGATCCGGGAACGTTGTACGCGTCCTTCTGCTCCTGTGGCAGGGAAAAGAACTCTTCGAGGTAGCCATACGCCGAGTCGAGAAGATCGGGTGCAAGATCATGTGCCGTGTATACAAAGCCGGTCCGCAGACTTCGCATCAGCCCGTCGATTACCGCCGCCCGCTGCTGGCTTGAACCCTGCTCGAAAGCCAACAGGTCAACATCAAGAATCGCATCGTTCGTCACAAAGCAATGCTAGCCCTTCGACCCTTCCGAGCACTCCAGATGTAGGCCAGACTGTCAGCGTTCCGCTGTTTGTGAAAGGCGTTGACCCGGCAGCTTCTGCATAGCTGCCTTCCAGGGGGTCGATCGCTGGCTGAACATTCGGGTAAAGGTCCGAAACACCGAGATGAAGCTGCGCCTGCGAGTTCGAAGGTCGGCCCGTCCGTGGGCGGGCAGTTCCCTAACGCTTGGCTCGGCCACCGCGTTGACGATCGTGTCGGCCATAGCTTGTCGACCCGATCCGGTCAGGTGCAGACCGTCGGCCACCGTAAGGGCGGGGTTGGCCAGCGCTAGCTCGCTCCACTGGATAATCGAGACATTGTCGTAGCGGGCAGCAGCTTCGCGAACGACTGCGTTGGCGCCGGGGTAATAGCTGCGTACTTCCGCTATCTCAATCCAAAAAACGTGAGGCACGTCGGCCACCTCTGCCAATAGTGCTTCGACCCTCGGCCTAAAGACGGCGGGCGTGCCACCGTCGTTAGCGCCGAGGCCAATCACCAACGTGTCGTCGATCGCGCCACGATGGGCCCGGACAATATCTAGACCAGCGGTCGTGCTACGAGACACTTTCGCATCGACCACCACCTCCCAGCCCGGGGGCATGGAGTTGGGGATCTCTTGGGCGGCGCCCAACACGATGCTGTCGGCAACAACGAAGAGCGACCGAGTTCGAGCGTCGGCGGACGGTTGTGACGCAAGTGACGTTGCGGTTAGGACGACGACCATTGCGATGGCCAACTTGAATCGCACCGTCTCCAGTCGGCATTGGACAGCACCGATCAATACTGAGGTGCGGTAACTTCTAGCGATGACCTCAGATCCATCACCACTATTTGTGCACATGACTCGCGGCGGGCACATCGAAGAGCGCCATAGCGTGTCCTACGCGGTGATCTCGGGCGAAGGCGTCATCGATTCAGGCGGCGATGTCGATGCCGCGGTATTTGGTCGGTCCTCCACCAAACCAATCCAGGCGTTAGCTCTTGTGGCCTCGGGAGCCGCCGATGCCTTCGAGCTCAGCGACCGTCACATCGCGCTGGCCTGCGCTAGTCACAACGGCGAGGTCGAGCACTTCGAACTGGCGACCCAGTGGCTCGAGCGGATCGGATGCACAGCCGCCAACCTCGAGTGTGGGGTAATGCGTCCGCTCAACGCGGAACGCGATCTTCAACTCGCGGGCGATGGGGTAGACCCGACCACCGCTCATCACATGTGTTCGGGCAAGCACTCGGGGTTCTTGACGATCGCCCGCCATCTAGGTGTCGACCCGAGCGGCTACATCCAGCCGAGCCATCCTGTACAGATTCTGGTATCGGACACAATCGCTTTGGCCACCGGCAGCGATCTCGCCAGCCGCCCCTTGGGTGCAGACGGCTGTGGGGTGCCAACCCACGGAACATCGTTGGCCGAACTGGCTACCGCAATGTTCGGCATCTCCACTCCGTCGGAACTTCCGGACTCGCTCTCGGGCGCTGGCGAGCGGATCGCCACCGCGATGATGACCCACCCATACCTAGTCGCGGGTCGGGGCCGCATGTGCACCCAGCTCATGGAAGCGCTCCCTGGCCAGCTGGCGGCTAAGACCGGCGCTTCGGGTGTTTTCGTTGTAGCGGCAAGACCACCCGGCGGACCAAACTTCGGGCTAGCACTTAAGGTTGGCGACGGCGCCGGAGTCGCCGCCGAGGCCGCGGTACTCGAACTGCTCAAGCGTCAGGGCATCGACGCAGTCGCAGCCGATCCAACGCTTGGCGACCGGTTAGTCCTTAAGAATGTGGCGGGCACCGAGGTCGGTTCCATCGAAATTGGAAACTAAATTGCTGACCGCAGCACCGCTGGGCGGTCACCCACACAGTAATTTCGTACCCTCCACCGATATTACTGACCGCAGCACCGCTAGGCGGTCATTACGGCAGTAATTTGGCCAAGGGAGCTATCTCACTGCTCACAGAGCGCGGTAATGGGCGGCCGCGATCGCTGCAAACCGGGACCGTTTCTCACCCAGAGTGGTAGTTTCAGGTTCTACTTGACTCGGGTGTAATTACAGGCCTGTAATTGATCCTCCCCGGTAAAACACATCGTTGTGGTTTCAGACGTGTGATTGTGCCCTTCACGGGGTGCCACACCGCCGGTGGTTCCATATTTTCGCCCACAATTTTACACAGACCAGGGAAGGCCCCTCCCGTGGCAATAACCGACGACCGCCCCGACACCCACGCCGCCGACAACGACGATTCGGCATCCGCAAGCACCAAAATGATGGTGCGCAAACGCAACGGCGACCTCCACAATGTCGATCTCAATAAGATCGTCCGAGCCATCGAACGCTGTGCCGAAGGCCTCGGCGGCGTCGACGCGATGCGCATTGCCACCCGCACAATCAGCGGCCTTTGCGATGGCGCCACCACCGAAGAGCTAGACGCGTTGTCAATCCGCACAGCGGCCTCGCTCATCGTTGACGAACCCAACTACTCGCGCCTCGCCGCCCGCCTGCTCACCACCACGATCGACAAAGAGGTTCGCAACCAAGACATCCATTCGTTCTCGCAATCTGTTGCCGCTGGTCACCGCGTCGGGATCATCAGTGACGAGGTTCAGCAATTCGTCACGCAATATTCGCGCAAGCTCAACGACACCATCGAGCACGACCGCGACCAACTCTTTGAATTCTTCGGCCTTCGCACCGTCTATGACCGCTACCTGCTGCGCCACCCGACCGACCGAGTGGTAACCGAGACCCCGCAATACTTTTTCTTGCGTGTGGCGTGCGGACTCTCCACAACACCCGAACAAGCCATCCGCTTTTACCACCTGATCTCTTCGCTTCAGTACCTTCCCTCCAGCCCGACTCTGTTCAACTCCGGAACAGCGCATCCTCAGATGTCATCGTGCTATCTGCTCGATTCACCCGAAGACAGCCTCGAAGGCATCTACAAGCGATATACCGATATTGCCCGGCTCTCAAAGTTCGCTGGTGGCATAGGAGTGGCGTGGCACCGAGTCCGCGCCAAAGGCTCACTTATCGTCGGCACCAACGGGCTGTCGAACGGCATTGTGCCTTGGCTCAAGACCCTCGACAGTTCGGTCCAAGCCGTCAATCAAGGCGGACGTCGCAAAGGCGCAGCTTGTGTCTATCTCGAGACCTGGCACGCCGATATCGAAGACTTTCTCGAGCTGCGCGACAGCACCGGCGATCACAACCGCCGCACCCACAACCTGAACCTCGCAAACTGGATTCCGGATCTGTTTATGGAGCGGGTCGAAAAAGACTGGCAGTGGTCGCTGTTCGATCCCAAGAAGGTTCCGGACCTAACCGACATGTATGGCGCTGATTTCGAGCGCGCATACATCGATGCCGAAGAAAAGGGTCTGTACGAAAAGCAGATTCCCGCTCGCGATCTCTATAGCCGCATGATGCGAACCCTCGCCCAAACCGGCAACGGCTGGATGACCTTCAAAGACCCCAGCAACAAGCGCTGCAACCAGACCGGTGGCACAAATGCCGATGGCACTCCGCGCGCCGTTCACCTGTCGAACCTCTGCACCGAAATTATCGAGGTCACCAACCAATCCGAAACCGCGGTCTGCAATCTTGGCTCGATCAACCTCGGATCACTGGCCGACGCTGAGGCAAAGACCTTCGATTTCGATCGGCTAGCCGAGATAGTCCGCACAGCGGTTCCCTTCCTCGACCGAGTTATCGATATCAACTACTACCCCACCCCCGAGGCTGGCGACTCCAACGAGGCCTGGCGACCGGTCGGGCTAGGGCTAATGGGCCTACAAGACGTGTTCTTCAAGCTGGGCTTGGTTTTCGACTCGCCCGAGGCGCGCGAGCTTTCCAGCCGCATCTCCGAAGAGATCTACTACAACGCAATTCTCGCCAGCACCGAACTGGCCGAAGCTGAGGGAGCGCATCCGAACTTCGAGCAAACCCGCGCGGCCAAAGGCCAACTGCAATTCGATCTTGCCGAAATGGCACCCACCGACACCGAACGATGGGACGAACTCAAACTGCGCATCGCCGAGTTTGGGTTGCGCAACTCGTTGCTGATCGCCATTGCACCTACCGCCACCATCGCCTCGATCGCCGGCTGCTACGAATGCATCGAGCCCCAGGTCTCGAACCTATTCAAGCGCGAGACCCTGTCGGGCGAGTTTCTCCAAATCAACAAGTACTTGGTCCGTGAACTTCAGTCGCGCGGCCTTTGGACCGACGACATCGCCGCCCAGGTAAAGCGTGCCGAAGGGTCGATTCAAGACGTTGACGAGATCCCCGACGACCTCAAAGAGCTCTATCGCACCGCTTGGGAAATCCCGATGCGTTCACTCATCGATATGGCCGCCGAGCGCGGTGCGTTTATCGACCAGAGCCAATCGTTGAATCTGTTCATGGAATCTCCAACCATTGGCAAACTCAGCTCGATGTACCTGCATGCGTGGAAACAAGGCCTCAAAACCACCTACTACCTCCGGTCTCGCCCAGCCACCCGCATCAACAAAACCACCGCCGGCTCGGACGCGCAAGCAAAGTCCAAAGCGTTCAGCGACGAAGAAGCAGTCGCCTGCTCGCTCGAAAACCCCGAAAGCTGCGAAGCCTGCGACTGACCTCGCTCTTCTCGATCCACTGCCCTTATCAAACCTGAAAGCAACCACGTCATGGCAATAACCGAACCCGAGTTTCATAGCGACGCCCTCGCCCGCGACTTAGCTCCTGCCGTCGAAGCAACACCGACCACACAACGCAAGGCAATACTCGACCCGGGTTTCGATCTCACCCTGCGTCCCATGCGCTATCAGGTGTTCTACGACATGTACCTCGATGCCATCAAGAACACTTGGACCGTCGACGAGATCGACTTCTCCGACGACATCACCGACCTCGACCGCAAACTCTCCACCTCCGAAAAGCATCTGGTTAGTCGCCTCATCGCTTTCTTCGCCACGGGCGACTCGATCGTTTCGAACAATCTCGTCCTTAACCTCTACAAGCACATCAACGCGCCCGAGGCTCGCATGTACCTGTCGCGCCAACTCTATGAAGAGGCGCTACACGTTCAGTTCTATCTGACACTGCTCGATAATTACATCCCCGATCACGCCGAGCGAGAAGCAGCCTTCGCTGCGGTCGAGAACATCCCGTCAATACAAAAGAAGGCCGACTTTTGTTTCAAGTGGATCGGCTCGATCAATCACCTCGACGAACTTGAGACCCGCGAGGATCGCAAGCAGTTCCTGCTCAACCTCATCTGCTTTGCGTCCTGCATCGAAGGTCTGTTCTTCTTCGCAGCGTTCGCTTATGTCTACTTCCTGAGGTCGAAGGGACTGCTCAACGGCCTAGCGGCTGGAACCAACTGGGTGTTTCGTGACGAGAGCTGTCACATGAACTTCGCCCTCGAGGTAGTCAATACGGTCCGGGCCGAAGAGCCCGATCTTTTCGACGATGATCTAGCCGAACAGATTCGCGTGATGATGGACGAAGCAATCGATGCCGAGTTCCAGTTTGCCGAGGATCTACTCGGTCAAGGCGTGCCCGGCATGTCCATCGCCGACACCAAGACTTACCTTCAGTTCGTCGCCGATCAGCGCCTCCAACAGCTTGGGCTTCCCACGCAGTACGACGTTAAGCAGCCATTTGCATTCATGGAGCTACAGGACGTCCAAGAGCTCACGAACTTCTTCGAACGCACCGTCGCTGCCTATCAGGTTGGCGTCGAAGGCAATGTCGCATTCGACGAAGCCTTCTAAGTCGAGCGACGAAATGGGCGATCGCCCGAAACAATATCGACACCGAGAGTGACGGGGCGGCCTTCGGGCCGCCTCAGCCACTTTTCTAAGCGAAATGTTCGTGTACCATATGGACTCCGCCAGTTTTCACCTTGATGCGCACCCCCCTTCGCCCCGATGAACAGCCACCGCGTGCAGCGTTGGTCACGTTCCGTAGTTACGAAATGCACGCGCGTCGCGAATCACAAGCGCTCGCCGATCAAGGCTACGACGTCGACGTAATCTGCCTTCGCCGGCCCGACGAAACCCGCTCAGGCCGCGACGGCGCAATCCGCTTTACTCGGCTATCGATCCCCAAGTCGAGAGGATCGCTCGCCCGTTACGCCTTGTCATACGGAAGTTGGTTCGCGCTCTGTTCGCTGCTGCTCACTTTTCGACACCTACGCCGCCGCTACGACATCATCCAGATCACTAGCCTTCCCGATCACCAAGTTTTCGCCGCGGCAATACCCAAGCTGCTCGGAGCCAAGGTGGTCCTGTTCCTAAAGGAACCCACGAGCGAACTGTTCAGCACACTGTTCGGCTCTGACCGGTTGACCAGAACGATTGCCAAGATCGAAATGTGGTCGATTGGGTTCGCCGATCTCACGTTCACCGTCACCGAACAGCATCGCCAAACCTACCTAGATCGAGGCGCCGACGCCGACAGGCTTCGAGTAGTTGTAAACAGCACGCCCACATCTGCTCTAAGCCCACCTGGCCGCAAGTCGATTCACGACAACGACGGCGGACCAATTCGCGTGATCTACCCCGGAACTATCGAGCCGCGTTGGGGACACGATTGTATTCTTCAGGCATTCGCCAAGGCGGTGGAGGAAGTCCCCGAACTACGGCTGGTCATCACTGGCGAAGGTACTCACGTCGACGAAATGTTGGCGCTTATCGACGAGTTGAAACTTGCTGAAGTCGTCTCCTATGAGGGGTGGGTGTCCCTTGATCGGCTGCAAGAACTCTTCTCAGAAGCCGACATGGGTATCTCGGCACAGCAGGCCTCTACATACTCACATCTGGTACACACCGGAAAGATGTACGAGTACATGATGTTTGGTATCCCCTGCATCTCGAGCCGTCTCGACGCTACGGTCGCCTACTTTGGCGAAGACGTCATCACCTACTTTGAACCGGACGATTCCGACGATCTTGCCCGAAGCATTATCAAGCTGGCAATGGACCCAGAGCGACGGCGAATTCAATCAGAGGAAGCCAGCAAGGCATTCGCTCCTTATCACTGGGATGTGCAAAGCCAAATCTACCTCGGCGCGCTCGACGCACTCTTACAGCCATAGAGTTTGGTATTAGAAAACTGCTGATCATGCTTCGACATGATTAACCGACAGAAGACGCGGTTCGAGTCCTAAAGCGCTGTGACGAGTGCGCCGATCACACTCACGTGGATCAGTACGCCAAACTTCTTGCGAGCCATCGGTCGTTGACCGAGGACACTTGGTACCTGCTCGAAGGCAGAGGTGTTGGCGACCATACGAGGCTTGTTCTCGACTACCGATACGAGGCACACGGTCGCAGTAAAGCAGAATTGCTAACCGCAGCACTCGTAGAGCTCAGTGATGAGGTCAAGTTAGAGCGAGAAGGCACCCTGTTCCGACCGCGCTGGACGGTGAGCGGAGCCTTTCATCCGCGCTGCTTCGACCGCGACAGCCTTATTGGTTGGGTCGAGATGATGTGTCTGCTGGGGCGTCAGTTCGACGCTTACTTCGATGGTTTCGGAACATCGATTCCAGACAAACCAACCCTCTAACCATCGGTGTCAGACACGTCCCTAATAGAGCGTCTCTAATCGATCACCAAATCTCCACTCCGCCAGAAAAACCAGTGGATGCAGCTAGCGTGGCTCGGGGCCGATGTAGTTTGCCGATGGTCGAATTATCTTGTTGTTGGCCGCCTGTTCGAGAATATGTGCGGTCCAGCCGATCACTCGACTTACGGTGAACGTTGGAGTGAATAGTTCTGGCTGGATCCCTGCGAGCAACATCACCAATCCTCCGTAGTACTCGACGTTGGTAACAATCGTCGCCTCTGGCTTGTGGGCCCTTAGTACGGCGAGCACCCGGCTCTCGATTTCTATCGATCGCTCGACCAGCTCGCCACCAAACTCCTGTGCGACCTCGCGCAGAAGGGTAGATCGAGGATCGTCGGCTTTGTAGACGGCGTGACCAAACCCCATGATCTTTCCACCGGATTCAAGCCGTTCGGTAACCCATTGCTCGGTGTTCTGCGGATCGCCGATGGCATCGACCATTGCGATCGCCCGACTGGGTGCGCCGCCGTGCAACGGTCCCGACAACGCCCCGATCCCTCCAACTAGGGCGGCGACAACGTCGGCGCCGCTGCTGGTGATGACACGTGCGGTGAAGGTCGAGTTGTTGAATCCGTGATCCATCGTTGCGATGAGATAGCGCTCGACCGCACGGGCGGCGAGTTCACTGGGCCGCTCACCAGAGAGTCTATAGAGCCAGTTTGCGGCGTATCCCAGTTCGGGATCGCTAGCAATCCGCTCGAGCCCCAACTGGTGACGATGAACCGCGGCGAGTAGTCCAGGCACCGCAGAGGCAACGCGAAGAGCGTCAGAGCGGCGCTCGCCGTCGTCGATATCTACAGTTGGACGAAATCGCCCGATCAGAGGCAACAAAGATGTGAGCGACGCGTGGGGTGCCACCTCGGCCGAGGCGACCAGTGAAATCGCCTCGCCCAGATCAGCGTCGGCGTCCATCCCCGCAGCGATGCTGGCTTTGAAGATGCTAAGTTGCTTCGAACTTGGAAGCTGACCCACCGCCAGCAGATGCCAGGCTTCTTCCAAGGAGTGCTCTCGGGCGACATCGGTGGCGTTGTACTGCCGGTAGTGAAAGAAGCCCTCGCTCCCCCGCACCGCACCAATATGGGTATCGGATACCGCAACGCCCTTTAGACCTGCCGGAACCACGATTAGGCCCTGCCCGGTAGCTTGTTTTTGATCCTGATCATTTCCCTGTTCTTGGCCCGGGGACGACATCGTGGCTGGTGTTGAACTCATAGCTTCAAGACTCGCAGCTCCAGGTAGCATTGACAATATTGATCATGTCAATGCTGATAGCGTCAACACATGGCAGGTTTCATCACAGCGGAGGAAGCGGCGGCCCGTCTAGGCGTAAAGAAGGCGACTCTCTACGCTTACGTAAGTCGTGGTCAACTCGCCCGCGAGAAGGCGGTCGACGGCCGCCACAGCATGTTCGATCCCGACGAAATCGATGCTCTGGCCAGTGGGCGGAGGCGACCACGTCGCGGCGAACTCGCCACAGCGATTCAGTCGCGAATCACCCGCGTCGACCTCGAACACTTCGGCTACCGCGGGCAAGCTATCGAAAGCTTAGTTACAACACCTTTTGAAGATGTTGCATCGCTGATGTGGTGTGCGGACGGCTCAGGTCAACCCTGGGTCGATGCCAGCGACACGGTGGCGGTGGCAAGGCGGGTGCAGAGCGCTCTGCCCGACGATGCATTGTTGATCGACCGCCTCCGGGCAACCGCGGCCGCGGCTCCAACTGTCGATCCGCTGCGCTACGACACCAGCCAGGTAGCGGGAGCTGGCCAACGACTAATTACCGCCATGGTCGATGCTCTTCCGATTCGAGGCGAAGAACGCTCGGGCTCACTCGCCGACAGGCTTTGGGTGCGCCTAGCGCCAACCGAACCGACCGACGTCGGAGTGGCAGCGCTCAACGCCGCCCTGGTGCTGATCGCCGACCATGGTCTTGCCACATCGACTTTCGCGGTACGAGTCGCCGCATCGGTACGTGCCGATCCTTATTCGGCGGTATTCACCGGCCTCGGGGCTGTCGGGGGAACTCTTCACGGAGCCGCGAGCGGTCAGGTTCACCGAATGTTCGTTCGGGCAGCCGAACTCAACTCGGCCACGGCTGGCGTGAGCGAAATTTTGCGGACGGGAAACCGCGTACCAGGATTTGGCCACAAGGTCTACAAACACGGAGACCCACGATTTGCGCTGCTGTCGCGACTGGTGATCGATAGCTATCGCCGCGACCTTCGACTACTGGTAGTGAACGACATCCTAAATGTGGTCAGCAAGCGAATTACCGTGTTGCCTAACATCGATTTCGCGATGGGCGCCCTCACATATTTAGCCGACATGTCACCCGACGCTGGCGAAGCAATCTTCGCAATTGGTCGAACCGCCGGGTGGCTAGCCCACGCGGCCGAGGAGTACGACGAGGCTCCGGTGCGGTTCCGGCCACAGGCCCGCTACGTGGGGCCAATGGACCTTGGCTGACAACAAGCCACCACTGTGGTTCATCTACACGGTCACCCTCGCCGGCATCTTGGGCAACACCATGCTCACACCAAACATCCCCGATGTTCTGAGCGATTTTGGCCAACCACAGTCACGAGCTGGTCTGCTGGTAGCTGCCGGACCACTTCCGGGAATAGTCATCGCCCCCATCATTGGCTTGATGGCCGATCGTTTTGGGCGGAGACGAGTCCTGCTCCCCTGCCTTTGGCTGTTCGGGATTATGGGCTTAGCAGGGGCATTCGCCCCAACTTTTGAGTTACTGCTATTAGCCCGATTCCTCCAAGGATTCGGCTCGGCAGGGCTCATCAATCTCGCGGTCGTAATAATTGGCGACCATTGGTCGGGCAACGAAAGAACCCGGCTCGTCGGCCGCAACGCTTCGGTTCTGACCGCCGGGCTAGTTCTCGCTCCGTCGCTGTCGGGGGCCATTGCAGAACTGACCAACTGGCGTTGGTCGTTGGCCGTTGCCTCGGTGGGCATCATGGTCGGATTCCTCGGGATTCAGGTTCTGCCGGTACATCGCCCCGGAGCCAGCATCACGGTGCGCGAGCAGCTTCGGGCGACGGCGAGGGTGATCCGCGAGCCAGCAATTCTCACCACCTTGGGCACCGGCTTCCTGCTCTTTGTTGTGATCTTCGGGGTGTTTCTCACGGTCTTTCCGGTCCATCTCGAGAAGGAGTTCGGCCTTGGCCCAGGAGCTCGTGGGCTGGTGCTGTCGACCCCCGCTCTGGGCTCGACACTTGTGGCTTTCAATCTCGGGCGAATACGGAACAGATACAGCCTGCGGACAGTGCTCGTAACCTCTAGCGTGCTGATCTCCGCAGCCGCGATCGCGATCGGGCTAGCTCCTACATTGGCACTATTGGTGGTCGCTGCCGTCATGTACGGACTTGGCGACGGGATGGGTATCCCATCGCTTCAAGACCTTGCCACCTCTGTCAGTGGCCCCGAACAGCGCGGTGCGGTGATGGCCGCGTGGGTATCAGCCGTGCGTCTCGGCCAAACACTTGGCGCTCTCGCGGCGGCACCGCTCTTCACAGCCACATCGACAGGCACGGCGATGGTGCTGGGCGGCGTGCTATTCGCGGTGGTAGCCCTAGTATTTACCAGAGCCCCACTCGCCTAAACCTAGATCGGTCGAGACGCCACACTATTACCGGTTGGCTTCTAGGATCTCTAGGGCCGCGGCTGTTGGCGTGATTTGGCCTGCTTTGACCCGCAATTCGAGGTTGGGGACCAACTCGGTCACGCGTTTGTTCATTCGCAAGGATCGCAGCAGTTGATCGTCAACCAGCGACCACATCCACCGGAGTTGTTGGCTCTGACGGCGCACCTCGAACTCGCCGGACTCCACCGAGAGCCTGCGGTGCAACTCGATTTGTTGCCAAAGGGTGTCGAGACCTTGGTTGTGCAAACCGCTGCAGGCGAGTACCGGCGGGGTCCACCACGCCGAAGTTGAGCGGGTCAGGTGCATCGCCGCCTGATAGTCGTTCACCGCGATCGCGGCTCGTTCTACGTTGTCGCCATCGGCCTTGTTCACCGCAACAAGGTCGGCGAGTTCGAGCACCCCCTTCTTGATCCCTTGCAGCTCGTCGCCAGCTCCGGCCAACATCAGTACACAGAAGAAGTCGACCATGGCGGCCACCATCGTCTCGCTTTGGCCAACACCGACCGTCTCGACCAGTACCACGTCGAAGCCCGCTGCCTCGACAACAACCACCGATTCGCGGCTGGATCTGGCAACGCCACCAAGGGCTCCCGACGTAGGCGACGGTCGGATAAAGGCTGCCGAATCGGTGGCCAGGCGCGGCATCCGGGTCTTGTCAGCCAGGATGCTTCCGCCGGTCCGGGTGCTGGTTGGATCGACGGCCAGTACGGCCACACGGTGACCGGCCGCGGTCAGATTGGTTCCGAGAGAGTCGATAAATGTGCTCTTGCCGACGCCGGGAACGCCGGTAATCCCAACACGATGGGAGGCGACCCGCAGTTCTAACAGTCGGGCGAGCAGATCCTGTCCGTGGTCAAAGTGCGCAGGGTTGCTGCTCTCGACCAGCGTGATAGCCCTGCCCAGCGCTGTGCGGTCGCCAGCGGCTACGCCCTCGACCAGTTCTTTGAGATCGGGAAGCTTCACCTGCTGCTCACTTCAACCGAGCGCATCGCCAAGCTGTTGCAGCAACGCTTCGGCAGCGTCGGCGATGACGGTGCCGGGCGGAAATATTGCCGACGCGCCTGCGGCGAACAACTCGTCGAAATCTTGCGCTGGGATGACCCCTCCTACCACGACAAGAATATCGTCACGGCCAAGCGCGCGCAGTTCGGCTTTTAGCTCGGGCACCAGGGTGAGGTGTCCAGCGGCCAGTGAGCTTGCACCGACGATGTGCACGTCGTTCTCCACCGCCTGACGAGCGACCTCGGCCGGGGTTTGAAACATTGGGCCGATGTCGACATCTAAGCCAATGTCGGCGAAGGCGGTAGCGATTACCTTCTGGCCCCGATCGTGACCGTCCTGGCCCATCTTTGCGACAAGGATTCGAGGACGCCGACCGTTGTCGGTCTCGAACGCCGCAATAGTCGCCGCTAGCGCTGCCATCGTGTCGGAACTACCGACCTCACTGCTATACACACCAGAGATCGTACGGGCTTGAGCGACGTGGCGGCCGTACACCTTCTCGAGAGCCTCGCTGATCTCGCCGACGGTCGCATGAGCACGGGCCGCGTCGACCGCCAACCCGAGCAGGTTTCCCTCTCCCGAGTCCGCCGATTTAGTCAGAGCCACTAGCGCCGACTCGACCGCTGAAGCGTCGCGCTCAGATCGCAATCGCGAAAGCTTTGCCAGTTGTCCAGACAACACAGCGGCGTTATCTACCCTCAACACTTCGATGTCTTCAGGTTCATCGAATCGATATTTGTTGACCCCGATCACAGGCTGGCGACCCGAATCAATTCGGGCTTGGGTTCGCGCCGCGGCCTCTTCGATTCGCAGTTTCGGAATACCAGCTTCGATAGCTGCGGCCATCCCGCCCGACGCCTCGACCTCGGCTATGTGGCTCCAAGCCTTACGAGCGAGTTCGTAGGTGAGCCGCTCGACGTAGTAGCTGCCACCCCACGGATCGATAACGTTGGTAGTGCCGCTCTCGCTTTGCAGAAAGATCTGGGTGTTGCGAGCGATCCGCGCACTGAAGTCTGTCGGCAGCGCCAGCGCCTCGTCAAAGCTATTGGTGTGCAACGACTGGGTATGGCCCTGCGTAGCGGCCATCGCCTCGATGCAGGTACGAGTGACATTGTTGTACACGTCGGTAGCGGTGAGGCTCCAGCCCGAGGTCTGGCTATGGGTTCGCAGCGATAGCGACTTTGGATTCTGAGGGCCGAGTGGTTTGACAAGCTTGGCCCACAACACTCGCGCGGCTCGAAGCTTGGCTACTTCCATAAAGAAGTTCATGCCAATACCCCAGAAGAAGCTAAGACGGGGTGCAAAAGCGTCGACATCGAGACCTGCATCGAGGCCTGCTCGTAGGTATTCGACGCCATCGGCGAGCGTGTACGCCAGTTCGAGATCGGCGGTTCCACCCGCCTCTTGAATGTGATAGCCAGAAATTGAAACCGAGTTGAAGCGCGGCATGTACTGCGATGTGTGAGAGATGATGTCGCTGATTATCCGCATGGAAGGCGCGGGCGGATAGATATAGGTGTTGCGCACCATGAACTCTTTGAGAATGTCGTTCTGGATGGTGCCACCAAGTTCGGACTGAGCGACGCCTTGCTCCTCTGCGGCCACGATGTAAAGAGCCATGATCGGCAGAACTGCGCCGTTCATCGTCATCGAGACCGTCATCTCATCGAGTGGAATCCCGTCGAAGAGTTGACGCATATCAAGTATTGAATCGATCGCGACACCTGCCATTCCAACGTCGCCCGACACCCGATGATGGTCGCTGTCGTAGCCTCGATGAGTTGCAAGGTCAAAGGCTATTGAAAGCCCTTTTTGCCCAGCCGCAAGGTTGCGTCGATAGAACGCGTTCGACATCTCGGCGGTACTGAACCCCGCATACTGACGAATGGTCCATGGCCTGTTGGCGTACATGGTTGGGTAGGGGCCGCGCAGGTACGGAGCGAAACCGGGCATCGTTTGCAAGAAGTCGAGGTCGGCGATATCGGCCGAGCTGTAGAGCGGTTTGACGCCGATACCTTCGGGCGTATCCCAAACGAGCGCATCTGGCGACTTTCCGGTCTCTGCCTCGACCTGGTCGGCCCAGTTCTCAAAATCCGGCTTTGCGATCGCTGGGGATTCGAGCGAAACCTTTGTGAAGTCTGGAATGGTCATCGCGAGCCACCCAAGCCGAGAACTTCGTGGGCGCGTTGCAGCACTTCCAACACGTCGACGCCGAGGTGAATGAACTCGTCCACACCAGCCGCCGTGTATTCGTCCTGACGGTCACCAGGGCGTCCCGCCAGATAGATGCGTTCGGCCCCCGACGCCTTGAGCGCTTCGGCCGTAGCCGTAGCTCGCTCGCCATAGAGCTCGTCGGACGAGCAGATCACGGCAACCCGAGCAGCGCTTTCGGCGAACGAAGCTGCCACCGCGACCGGAGAATCGAATCCGGCATCACCAATTCCGACGATGCCAGCGACCTCGAAAAAGTTCTGTGCGTAACGGGACCGAGCGGTGAAGTCGGCCGGAGCTCCGAGCTTGGCCAAGAAAATGACTGGCTTCGCACCAGCAGCCGACGCCGTCGACCGAAGGGCCTCGAACGGCTGAGCCAATCGCTGAACCTCAAGACCGCCAGCGAGACCTTCTGAGGCTGGCGGGCGGACGAGTGGAACCTCGTCGACGTTGGGATACTCCGTCACGCCAGTGATTGGATCCTCACGGCTCGACGCTCGCTTGAATCGCTCGCTAGCAACCCCCGAAACCTGCTGGTCGATCAGCCCGGACTCGAGCGCAGCCTTCATTCCGCCCGCTGCCTCTAATACCTGAAACCGCGACCAAGCCGCGTCAGCGAGGTCGGTGGTGAGCTGCTCGACAAACCAAGATCCACCCGCCGGGTCGGTCACCCGAGCGAGGTTTGATTCTTCGAGCAGTAACAACTGGGTGTTTCGGGCGATGCGTCGAGCGAACTCGTCGCTAACCCCGACCGCGCTGTCGAAAGGCCGCACGGTGATTGCTTGGGCTCCTCCGATAGCAGCTGCAAAACAGGCAACCGTTACGCGCATTAAGTTCACCCACGGGTCGGCAACTGTCATCATCGAGCTGGCTGTCACCCCATGTTGTCGCTGCGCGTGGACATCAGAGGTAGCACCACATGCTGCTGCGACCCTGGCCCAGACGGTGCGGGCGGCTCTTAGCTTCGCGATACCGGCGAACTGATCAGCACCCAACGAGTAGCTAAAGGTGAGCGCTCCGAGGGCATCATCGATCGAGACTTCGGCATTGGTGAGTGCTCTAAGGTACTCAACCCCGGTCGCAAGTGAGTAGGCGATCTCCTGCGCATCGCTAGCTCCAGCGTCAGCGTATGGAGTGAGATCGACGACAACAGCCGACACAGAGTCGAACTGCTCGCCAGCGCGAAAAGCCGTGTACACATCTTCGAGCGATGCTGGTTGACCGGTGCGGGCGGCGACACCCAGGGGGTCGACTCCAAGACCCCCGGTTGCAACCGATTTGGGTACACCACGCTTGTCCCACAGTGCGACAAGCCGTGTAGCGCCGGAGGCTCCGCTGGCGTTGGGTAACAGATGCACCGCCGCCAGGTCGAGATGAACCCCATCGAGCAGGCGGTCGAGGTCGTCGACCGACTCGACCCCCAGGCGATCGAGGTCGAGCAACAGCGACGTCGCCCCCGACTCAAGATCGTTCAGAACAGATCTGTTGGCCCTACCCAGATCTGGGTCGGCATGCAGTTGGCGAACATCCCATGCATCGCCGTGACCTGCGGCGCATGTGCCCCGTGTGTATGGAGAATTGCCGGGCAAACCTGCCGGGTCGACAAGACCGGAATCGCTATGCAACGCGGCGATCCCGAAACCGTCATAGGTGGTAGTTCTTAGAGTGTCGGGCGAACGGCCCCTGAGTGCATTGGTGGCCAGTTCGACCCATGCCTGGTGGCTCGGGGGCTCGAATCCATCGCTCAGAAGTAACTCATCGGTGTTCACCATCGACTCTGAGGGTACCAATCGCCAGCGCAGCTGTGGCGACCAGAACCGCTACAAGGATCCATGCCACCAGCGAGAACAACCCGAGAACCCGCTGAGCATCGTCGACCGCACCGGCCGAAACCCACAACAACACCAGCCCATAGCCCAGCCGGCCAGCGAGAGAGTTCATACTTAGCAGGGTCGCCCGATGGTGTCGCTCGGTTCGCTCCGCGACGGCCGCCGAAATAAGCACCGGGGCTACCGCGCCTTGAGCGCTACGAAAAACCACCACGCCGAGCACCGCCACATGGGTCGACAGAGCCATCGCAGTCACGATCAGCG
Source organism: uncultured bacterium (assembly GCA_965524675.1). Classification (GTDB taxonomy): domain Bacteria; phylum Actinomycetota; class Acidimicrobiia; order Acidimicrobiales; family SHLQ01; genus CALLQB01. Next base: position 14,312 of record CBERPN010000003.1, on the reverse strand, counting down.
CTGAAACCGCAGCCATCCCAATAAGGGTAAGCACAACCCCAAAGCGCTCGCTCAGCGGCGCGCTACTTCGAGCAGCGGCGGCACCAAACAATGAGACCGCCGCAAACAACAGCCCCGACAACAACGGCGTGGCACCAATGTCGGTTGAATTGTTGCCCAGTACCTCTGTGAGCCACGGTTGCATGAGCGTGAACGCCACGTGCGCAAGGGTCACCATGATGACGCCGTAGAAGAAGATCCAGCCGAGATAACGCTCTCGAAGATAGCCAAGGCACAGTCTGAGCTGTTGCACAAAGGGCTCTGCGTGCAAGCCGCCGGATGGCTCCGATAGCAAAAGGGTTACGCCGAACTGAGCGACCGCTACAACACATGCAACGGCAAATGCCCAGCGAACGTCGATGAGGCCCAGCGATCCGCCGACGACGGCGCTTAGCGCGGTGGCGCCATAGCCAATCGAGCTGAGGCGGGCCTGCCGTTGCACATACTCTGACTCGAGGGCGAGCTCTTCAAGGGTGTCGTAGTGGAAGGTGACGTCGGTGCCCGACAGCGACGCGAAGCCGCCAGCAAGAAATAGCTGACCTAGCATGATGAGTCCGAAACTGTCCCCACCGATAGCGAAGAAGGCCTGAGCGCCGATCCAGCAAAGTGCAGCGATTCGTAGAGTAATGACCCGTCCGAGGCGGTCGCTCATCCAGCCCGAAGGGACCTCGAGGGCGACGACGAAGAAGTAATAGAGAGATGCGAGTAACAGTGCACCGTCAAGGTCGAAGCGGGCTCGGGTAAAGAGGACGAACACCGGGAGCCACACAAGCGAACTTGCCAGTATCTGGTGGACTGGCAAGAAACGAAGGTTTCGCTCCATCTGACTCGACTCAACCACGAGCAGGGGTCACCATTTCGTTCCGATGAAAGATGCTTGCGTTCTACTGCTGCGCCTCAAGGCCACGGAGTCCAATCGATAAGTAGTAGACATAGCGCCATGAAGATTTCGACCTTTGTGAACTATGCCGACGATCCAATTGCGGTAGCCGACCAAGTTAAACGCCTCGAGGACGCTGGTGTCGACATGGCGTGGGTCCCCGAAGCCTACGGCTTTGACGGCGTGAGTCTGCTCGGTTACCTCGCTGCCAAAACCGACCGCATCGGCCTCGGATCGGCCATTCTCAATGTCTTTAGCCGCACTCCCGCGGCGATCGCGCAAACCGCTGCGGGCCTCGACGCGTTGAGCGGTGGCCGATTCGAGTTGGGGCTAGGCGCATCTGGCCCACAGGTGATCGAGGGGTTCCACGGGATGGCGTACAAGATGCCACTGACCCGCGTTCGCGAAACAATCGATATCTGCCGCATGACCTGGCGACGCGAACGGCTCAACTACGACGGCAAGGTCTTCACTTTGCCGCTGCCCGACGATCAGGGAACAGGCCTCGGCAAACCTCTCAAGATGATCAACCATCCGGTTCGAGCCGAGATTCCGGTTCATGTCGCAGGGCTCGGGCCCAAGAGTGTCGAGATGACAGCTGCTACCTGCGAGGGCTGGCTGCCGTTCATGTTCATACCCGGCAAGGCCGACCAAGTGTGGGGCGACGACCTCGAACGAGGCCTCGCCAAACGCGACCCATCGCTTGGCAAGCTCCAGATTACCGCTGGAGGGATGCTGGCGATCGGGCCAGAGGCCGAGCAATATCGCGAACTAGCCCGAGGGATGATGGCTCTGTACATCGGTGGCATGGGTGCCCGTGGCAAGAATTTCTATAACGAGTTGGCTTGTAAGTACGGCTATGAAAGCGAGGCCAAGACGATCCAAGACCTGTACTTAGACGGACACAAAGAGGAGGCGGCGGCTGCGGTTCCCGACGAAATGCTCGAAGGTGCATCGCTGTGCGGCGACGAGGGCTACATCAAGGACAAGGTGGCAGCCTTCGCCGAGTCGGGGGTAACCATGCTCAACGTCACGCCGGTCGGTGGCGAAGCCGCCGAGCTACTAAGCACTCTCCGCGAGATAATCGGGTAACAAGATTAGGGACACATGATTAGGGACGTGTCTGACACCGATAGTCGGCCTGCGTGACCGGGGAACGCCCGACGCAACGCGAAGCGCCGGAGCCGAAGGCGGAGGAAGCAGAATCGAGTAGTCCCGTCGCGCTAGCGAGGGCGAGTTTGTAGATAACAAGTCATAGCGAAGCGCCGGAGCCGAAGGCGGAGAAAAGCAATTTAGTACCTGCGGACTACTCGGCCGATCACGTTGCTACTTTGTACCGGTCCGAATACTCGACTGTCGGTGCTGTGCTGTGGGTTGTCTCCGAGCAGGTAGAGCGAACCATTCGGAAATACCCGGTCGACTCGCTTGATGAGTTCGTGGTGCGGGTCGCGCGGATCGCGCACCACCACGACATCCCCGCTGCGAAATGCGCGACTCCTGCGAAGCGTCAGAAGCCGGTCGCCGGGAGCATAAGTCGGCAACATCGAGTCGCCCGCCACCTCGACCCGTCGAAACAGCAGTACAAACAGCTTCGTAGCCCCGCCAAGTGTCAAGGCCAGCAGTAGCGATCGACGAAGCACCACCCTGAAGCTAGTCGTACGTTTGTAGCGGTTTCTAACCACTACGAGTTGGCTATGTTCATTGCCCATCATCGTGACTAGAGTCTTGGCATCTCAAAGTAACTGGTGAGGAGAACCACCCATGCTCAATACTGCCCTAAGGCTTGTCGACCGCTTGTCGCAGCCCACACCTGTCTCAGCCCATTGCGATCTACCGTGCGGCGTTTATGACCCGGCGCAGGCTCGTATCGAAGCCGAGTCGGTCAAGGGCTGCATGGAGAAGTACCACGGCAGCGACGACTCCGACTTCAAGTCACGAGCCGTTGCAATCAAAGAAGAACGTGCCGAGCTGGTCAAGCATCACCTCTGGGTTCTGTGGACCGACTATTTCAAGCCGCCACATCTCGAGGCGCACCCCGAGCTGCACACCCTTTTCTGGGAAGCTACAAAGCTTGCTGGCGACGCAAAGAAGACCACCGACATTGCGGTGGCTGACGAGCTGTTGACCGCTATTGCCGGAATCGACAAGATTTTCTGGGAGACGAAGGCGGCATAACCTCGCCCCCGACCGATCAGACAAACGTTGTTGGGCGATGCCGAGACCTGAATGGTCTCGGCATCGCCCGTTTTGCGCTCGAGATGACTGACGGGCTGTAATTCATCTATTGTTATCTTGAAATCCTCTGAAAGAGATCGAAACATCATGATTGCTCCCCACGGGACTCGTCGCATTCTGGTAGTGCTCGGGCTAGTAGCCGCCCTGTTTGTTGTCTCGGTCGGTGCGGTCATGGCGGCGACTCGCGTCGGCGAGGGCATAACCGGAAAGACCAGCAAAGTTATCGTCAAAGACACTGGTGGGGTCTTCAACGCTCAGGGGACTGTTCGCCACTTTGCCGAGTCTGGAACCCGCACGGGCAAGTTCATCATCGATGTGAAGGACGAAAGCGTCAGCGATGTCAACTATTTCGGGTCATTCTTTTGCCTCACTGCAAAGGGCGACACTCTTACAAAGGGATTCGATGGAACGGTAAGTGTTGCAGGCGATACCAAGGCGAAGGTCAAGACCAAGTTGCCGAAGGGTCACCTCGGTTGCGACATCGCACTAACCGCCCTGGTGCTGCGGCCCGGCCAAGGTGGAGCCCAAGCCGAAATAATCGTCCACAAGATGGTTCTCACCGCGGGAGCGAAGTAAGACACTTTACGACGGCGAGCTAAGCACCCTGCCGAATTGGGCGTGCTGTCTGTCCTAGAGTGATCGATTGAGCGCGTACGAACATTGTTCACCTGCGAGTTGTCCGAGAGTTATCCACAGGAATAGTTTTGGCCGCCTAACAAACAATACTGATAGCTGGCGAGAGGGCTCAGAATGTATTCAAGAATCAAGGTACTAATCGGAATAGCACTGGTGGCAGTAATGGCGCTGGCCTCGGTGGCCGCGGTAAGCGCCATGGGCGACGGAGCGCCCAACAAGATGAAAGCGACGGCCAAGAATGCGTCGGGGGGCGGTACGTTTTCTGAGGTCGACGTTTCGGGGTCGATGTATCTTGGCTCAGCAGTCGCCAAACTGACCGTGACAGTCTCGGTGGGCAAAGATAAGCAGGACCTGAAACCACACATATTCGTGAGCATTCTTTGCGAAGGGGAAGGGTTTCCTAGCGTCTTCGAATCTTCTGCTTCTGAAGCTGAGTTCAACAAGAAGGGCAAGTACACCGAGAAATTTACATTTACTCTCGCCGATTACATAGTGTTTGACGACGACTTCAATGAAGTTCCGGCCAAATCTGCGGAGAATTGCAACGCGACAATTACGGGAACTGCGTCGAACGACGGCAGCGCCGACTTCATCACGGTGAAGAAGCTTTCCGTGACCGCCAAGGCCAGTTAGCGCCGCTGCGACGGGGCCAGGCCCATTGCGGGCCGGTATTGTCCGAGAGACATCGAATTGTCATGGCGGCGATTTGAGTACCACAAGGTGGCGAGCCCAGAATGGGCGCCATATCAACCAAAGAGCAACCGGGGAGTTCCAAATAGAATGTACATTTCCAAAAAGGTAATTACGACAATACTGGTGCTTGCGCTCAGTATTGCTGGGGTAGGGGTCGTGCAGGCAAAAGGCGGGTCCGGAGACCAGAGCAAACCCAGCAAAACAACAGTGACGAACATGGGTGGCCGGTTCTTCGCTTATGCCGATGGCGACTACCTCGCAAAGCCGAACGCCAAGAAGGTGATCATTGTCGTGGATGTAAAGGATGCGAGCGTGCTGGAGGCCGATCTCACCATCCGAGCCAGCTGCGCTGATGGAAGCGGTTCCTCTTCGTCGGAGTCGGCCGACAAGGACGATCTCTCGGTCGACGGCAAGAAGAAGGCCAAACTTACCCTTAAACTCACGCCTGACCCCGATGGTTGTGAGATCTCTTGGCGGGTTGGCGTAGAGGACGAGCAATCATTTTCCGAAGATGGTGGCGACTCGCGCGTGATCGTCTCGAAGATGGTCGTAAAGGTGTCGGCCAAGTAGCCGCACCTGAAAATCTAGTGTGACTGGAGCACCGTCACGGTGCTCCAGTCACAAAATTTCGGGAGGGGTGGCTAGGACTTTGGCTCTCTTGTTGGTGGCTAGAGTGGCGGGGATTGTGGGGTCGTCAGCGAGCTTTCGTTGCAGGGCGTCTCGCTTAGTTATGCCCGACACCAGCCAGAGCTGAGAGCGAGCACGATCGAGCACTGGCCAGGTCAGGGTCATCCGGCGATGGCCCTGATACTCACCGGTTAGCGCAACATCGCTATCGACCACATCGAGAACCGGGTCGTCGGGGATCAGCGAGGCGGTGTGTCCGTCTTCGCCCAGGCCAAGTTGAATCAGGTCGAGAACCGCAGGCGTTCCGACGACGCAACCCAGCGACTCTGCGTACGCACTAGCAGCATTTTCAAGATTGGACGCTTCGACCGGCATTGGATAGAACCCGCCCAACTCGACCGCCTCAAGCAACGGCTGCAGCATTCCAAGATTGCGGCTCGGGTCACCGTCGGGCGCTACCCGTTCGTCGACCTGAAACAGATTCACACGCCCCCAATCGATGTCGCGGCATTCGGCCAAGAGTTCGATCATGCGGCGGGGTGTTGAGCCGCCGCTCACCGCGAAGCTGAACACTCCGGCTGCCGCGATCCTCCGAGATGCCTGCTCGACGACATATTGCACAGCCCGGCCGGCCAAGGCTTCACCGTTGTCTAGGATTTCGAGCTTCATGTCAGCAGTCGCCAAGACTGGTCCAGTCCCAGCAAGCCTCGCCCGGCAGTACCGAATCGGCCTGCGACGGGCCCCAGGTGCCCTTCGGGTACATCGCTACGGGATTCGGATTGGCGAGGAGAGGCTCGATGATTCGCCACGCCTCCTCGACCCCGTCTTGGCGGGCGAACAACCGCGGGTCGCCGATTAGGGCGTCGTGGATAAGCCGCTCGTACGCATCGGGACTATCACCGCCCAGAGCCTCGCCGTACTCAAGCGAAAGGTCGATGGCTCGGCTCACCATTTCCGAGCCCGGCACTTTGGCCTGCAGACTGATGGTGATCGTGTCGTCGGGCTTCATCGAAAACGTAAGCGTGTTCGGTTTTGGCGACACATCACCGTCGGCGAACAACAGCCGCGGCGGTGCGGCAAACTCGATTACCGCTTCGGTCACGGTTTCGGCCATCCCCTTTCCGGCCCTGATAAGAAACGGCACGCCTGCCCAGCGGAACGAATCGATCTCGAGCCGCATCGCAGCAAAGGTTTCGGTGTCGCTGCCAAATCCCACACCGTCTTCATCGGCGTACCCCTCGTACTGGCCTCGAACGACGTCGGCCGGTTCGATCGCCTTGATGGCTTTGAACACCTTGACCTTCTCGTCGCGGAATGCACCCGCATCGTTCGACGCTGGGGGTTCCATCGCCAGAAGTGCGACCATCTGAAGAAGGTGGTTCTGCACGACGTCGCGCACCGCCCCTACCGGATCATAGAAACGTCCCCGTCCCTCGATGCCAAACGATTCGGCCATCGTGATGCGCACGTTGGATACGTAGTGACGATTCCAGATCGGCTCGAACAAGGCATTGGCGAACCGAAAGACCATCAGGTTCTGAACCGGTTCTTTGCCGAGAAAGTGATCGATTCGATAAATCTGATCTTCGCGCAAGTGCTTGTGCAAGATGTCGTTGAGTTCGATCGCAGACGACAGGTCGCGCCCGAATGGTTTCTCTACCACCACTCGACCTCGTTCGGTTAGGCCCGCAGAGGCGAGTCCCTCTACTACCTCATCGAACAAACTTGGTGGCACCGCCAGGAACGAGACCGGCACCTCCGCATTTCCGAGCGCGACCGCCAACCGCTCAAAGGTATCGGGTGCGTTGTAGTCGCCTTTAACAAACCTGAGCTGACTACAAAGCCGATCGACAATGCCTTGGTCGCGTTCAACCAATGATTCTCGTGCCCGCTGGCACAGGTCGGCATTGGTCCAGTCGCTGCGAGCAACCCCGATGACGGGTATGCCATCTAAGGCGCCATCGACCACCAACTCGTACAACGCGCTAAACAGTTTCTTTCGAGCCAAATCACCGGTAACTCCAAACATCACCAGCGCATCGGCCAACGGCGCCTCGCGACCCATGGTGTCAGACACGTCTCTAATCATGGCGTCTCTAATCGTCGCTTTTCTTCTCGTGATGCCCACCGAACTCTTTGCGCATGGCCGACAACGATCGGTCCGAGAAGTCGGACCTTCCCCGACTGGAGAATCGCTGGTAGAGCGCTGCCGATATGACGGGTGCGGGAACTCCTTCGTCGATGGCCGCCATCACAGTCCAGCGACCCTCGCCCGAATCGGACACCCGCCCCTCAAAGGTTGCAAGGTCGGGGTCTTCGTGTAGAGCCTTGGCGGTGAGGTCGACCAACCAGGACGACACCACGCTGCCTCGCCGCCACACCTCGGCCACCGCTGGGACATCGATGTCGAACTGGAAGTACTGCGGGTCGCGCATCGGTGTGGTCTCAGCATCGATAGGTCGATCGTCGCGCCCAATTCCGGCCTGCTCGAGGATGCCGAGCCCCTCGGCCAAGGCGGCCATCATGCCGTATTCGATGCCGTTGTGGACCATCTTCACGAAGTGCCCAGACCCGGCGATCCCGCAATGCAGCCAGCCCTTCTCACCAGGGTGCGGGGCACCCTCCATTCCCGGGGTGCGCTCGGCCGAGTCAATACCAGGAGCGAGCGAATCAAACACGGGGATAAGCCGATCTACCGCGGTTTGATCGCCGCCGATCATCAGGCTGTAGCCGCGCTCAAGCCCAAAAACTCCGCCACTGGTTCCCACGTCGAGATAGTGGATTCCAGAATCGCGAAGGGCCAGCGCACGATCGACGTCGTCGCGGTAATAGGAGTTGCCACCGTCGATTATTGTGTCGTCGGCACCCAGCAGCCCAGTGAGCTCATCGATTACACCATCGACATATGCCGCCGGAACCATGATCCATACCGAACGAGGAGCCTCGGTTGCCGCTACCAACTCGGCGAGCGAAGCTGCACCGGTGGCCCCCTCGGACTGCATTTCGGTTACGGATTCGGCATTGACATCGAACACGACACAATCGTGTCCGTCGGCCATCAATCGGCGAACCATATTGGCCCCCATGCGGCCGAGGCCGACCATTGCGAGCTGCATTGCGTTCTAGATCCTTCGCTTAGACAGTGGAGATGTCCCATCATTGCCGAGTTATAACCGTTCTGGCGGCGCTGGTGCACAATAGTTGTGCACCAGCGCCGCAATTTCGGGAGATGGACAGCTTGTGAGAGCCTGTCTATGAGGCTTGGCGCTCGCTAGAGACGAGCGAAGAGGAGAATCCGTGATCGATGCTGAAGAGAACCGACGACTAACCCAGACCGGACCCGGTACTTCTGTTGGAACAGTCCTGCGCCACTTTTGGCAACCGGCAGCGCTAGCCGAAGAACTAGCTGGCGAGCGACCAGTGATTCCAGTTCGTCTGCTCGGAGAAGACCTCGTTCTGTTTCGCAACGAGTTGGGCGACTTAGGGTTGCTCGATCGACGTTGTCCCCATCGCGGCGTCGACCTCTCGTACGGTCGGCTCGAAGATGGCGGTCTTCGTTGCACCTTTCATGGCTGGTTGTTCGACGTCGACGGCAACTGTCTCGACACCCCGGCCGAGCCAGCCGACAGTGTTCTACGTACCCGGATCTGTCAGCGCAGCTACCCCGTTATCGAGCGCAACGGAATCATCTGGGCCTGGCTTGGCGAAGGCGATGCCCCCGACCTGCCCGGCCTCGACGCCATGGTCGCGCCGTCCGCTCAGGTATTCGCCTTCAAAGGAATGTGGGATTGCAACTGGCTTCAGGCACAGGAGGTGGGCATCGATCCAGCACATGCTTCGTTCCTGCATCGCTTCCTCGAAGACGTCGATGAGGAGTACGGCCTGCAGTTCCGAGCGGCACTAGGCGAGACCGGATTGGCTTCGACCAAGCTGCTGCGGGAGGTCGCCAACCCGGTGATCGACCTTGAACCCACCGACTACGGATTTCGGCTCGTGAGTCTGCGCGATTTTCGGGACGAATTCACCCACGTGAGGGTAACTAACTGCATCTTCCCTAATGCGATAACGATTCCGATGGCCAGCGACATGACGATTACGCAATGGCACGTCCCGATCGACGACGAGACCTGCTATTGGTATTCGATGTTTGTGAGCTATGGCGACCCCGTCGATGGCGAAACGATGCGAAGTCAACGGATCGATGCAGTCGATCTTCCGTCGTACAAGCCAAAGATCGGATGCTCTACCAGTTGGGGATTCGATCCTGAGGAACAACGCACCACCACCTTCACCGGCTTGGGTTCTGATATCAACGTGCACGACCAGTGGGCTGTCGAATCACCAGGGCCGATATTTGACCGCACCCGCGAACACCTGAGTCCGTCCGACGTCGGCATTCGCGCACAGCGTCGGATGCTTTTGGCAGCCGCCGACGACCCGAGCGAAGCGACCCTCATCGGGACGGCAAATCCGGTAACCCTTCGAGGCCCGGCAGCAATCGATGCGGTCGACACGGACGACGACCACGACAAGTGTTGGCGAGAACTCGAGCAGTCTCGCCGCGACGGCTCGGGCTGGGCCCCGCCGCTCAACAACTGACCTGTGACCATCACCGCGGGCGAGACCGGACGAAACAACCTGGCCGACGACGCCGGTATCGATACAGCCGAACGTCGCGAACGAATTGCTGAGGTTTTGGCCGAAGTTGCGAGCCTAGAGCTCCACAGCATCAGGTTCGCGTTTGTCGACCAGCACGGGATGCTAAGAGGTAAAACACTTCGAGCAGACTTGCTCCCGAGCATCATGAATAACGGCGTGGGGATGACCAGCGCCCTGCTCATGAAAGACACCGGTCAGAAAAACGTTTACCCCGTCTGGTCCGAGGGTTCAGGGGTTGGCGAACAGGCCATGACGGGTGCTGGCGATATCGTGATGCTGCCCGACCCAAGTACGTTCCGTGCCCTCGGTTGGGTAGGAGGTACGGGCTGGCTGTTATGCGACCTTTTCACCCCCGACGCCAAACCGGTCGAATTCTCTACCAGGCGCCTCTGCGTCGCTGCCGAGCAGAGCCTCACCGACAGGGGTTACCGCTTTCAAGCTGGCCTAGAAATTGAATTTCATCTCTACCGACTAAACGACTCGAATCTGAGCGTCAGCGATACTCGTAGCGTTGTCGACCGCCTTGATCTGTCCCATACCCACCTTGGCTGGGTGTACCTGGGCGAGGGACGGCAGGACACGATCGAACCATTTCTCGAAGTGCTGCGATGCGAGTTGACCACCATTGGTTTGGCACCACGGTCGATGGAAATCGAACTTGGGCCGAGCCAGGTAGAGCTCACCTTTTCACCAACGGGTGGACTGACCGCCGCCGATCAGGCGGTTCTTCTTAGGTCGGCAGTCAAACAGATCGCCCAACGTCAAGGGCTTCATGCCACCTTTATGGGCAGACCCAACATCGCAGACTCATTTAGCAGCGGTTGGCACCTTCACCAGTCTCTACTCGACGCCGATAGCGGCGTAAACCTCCTAATGCCGAGCAGCTGCGACTCACCCGTTTCAGCGTTGGGCAGCCACTATGTCGCAGGGTTGTTGGAGCACGCTCCCAGTTCATGTCTGCTCACAACTCCGACTATCACTGGCTACAAACGCTACCGCGCGAACTCTTTGGCTCCCGACCGAGTCGCCTGGGGTAAGGAGAACCGCGGTGCGATGCTGCGAGTAGTCGGCGGTTGCGGTGATCCGGCCACTCGAATCGAGAACCGAATTGGCGACTCGGCGGCCAATCCATACCTGTACCTGGCATCACAGATGTTATCGGGGCTAGCGGGAATCAAAGCGGCGACAGAGCCGCCAGCATTGACTAACTCACCGTACGACGAGGCGGCGGGACCATTGTTGCCACGCAATCTTGAGCAGGCAATCCAAGCCTTTGACGCCAGCGAGATCTACCGAGAGATGTTAGGCAACAGCTTCGTCGACTACTTGGTGACCATCAAACAACATGAATGGAATCGGTTCATGGCGACAGTGACCGACTGGGAACACCGGGAATACTTCGAACTCTTCTAACACAGCCAGATTGAGGTCCGTGCCGAGATTTGCTCGGCCAAGTCTTCGGTATGGGTGTGGTGCAGTAAATGGCCTGCGTCTGAAATCACCAGCGCCGAAGCGTTCGCCCCGATGGCGTCGGCGGTGCCGCTGGCCATCTCGTCGGTAGCGTATTCGTCGGCCGTGCCCTGCAGCACTAGCACCGGAGCCGATACCCGAGCTAGCTGGGATCGAATGTCCCACGACCGGAACTCCTCGCTCAGCCAGGCGCCGCTCCAGGCTGCGAACAGTGCTTCCGGATTTGTGTGGTAGCGAGACAGCCCGGCGATGATGGGAGCAGGGTCTCGGTCCATCGCCTCGATGGCGTCAACACACTTCTGCTCGACATAGCTATGCGCCGCCAGGCTCACCACACTTGCTATCTCGGCGCCGTCAGCCGCCGCCTGCAGGAAGGCGATCGAGCCGCCGTCAGAGTGACCAATCACCACCGGAGGCGAACTGCACTGTTGGATGATGAGTTCGTTCAACAGCCCCGCTTGTTCATTCATCCAGTTCGTTGGCCAGCTTTCGATAGGCACAGGCGTAGAAGTGCCGTGACCGGGACGGTCGTATGCCATCACCCCCAAGCCAGTGCGTTCTGCGATAAGTCCGGGAAGCGATCGCCACTGCGCGATCGAGCCCAGGCCATCGTGCAACATGAGGATCACGGGAGGGCCATTGCCCCAAAGCTTTGTGGTTACCGAGCCGGCGGTCAGCTCGGCTCGACCGGCGACTTCGACGGTCACAAACGGACGTAGTCGTAGTCGACTGGCTTGGTATTGATTCCGCGAGCCGGAGGTGCAATCCAGCCCGCCACCTTGCCAGGTTCGTTCTGGCCAACCATCAGCGAACCGACATGCGCATGCTCCTCGTCCGATGGCAGCCACTGTTCGACATTGGCTTGCCATTCTTCCTCGGAAAGTACCCGGCCGTCGGGAGCCACGTTGAACTCCTTAAACGAACCCACCGCTCGGTGGAAGCCAACATGGGGCAGCGAGAGCTCGAAATCGATCCCGGCGTCGGTCAAGGTCCGGTTCCAGCGACGGAACCCCTTGGCGCAGTCTTCGGAGTAGCCGTTGCGGATGTCGTTGTTCACCAAGGAGCGCGCATTGAGTGACTCTTCCACGATCTTGCCGTCGGCAACTACTAGATGTGAGGCCTCCGACGAGGTGAGTACGTGATCGTCATCGTGGGCGGCCTCATCGAATCGCCCCTTTAGGCCGGCAGCGAAGTAGTTGGCGGCGTTGGTTGAACGCTCAGAACCGAACAAGTCCAACGAGACCGAGTAATGGAAGTTGATGTAGCGCTGAATAGTTGCAACGTTGATGCCGCCGTGTGGCGCCACATCGTCTGTATCGAATTCGTTCATGAGTTCGGCCGTGCGCTGTAGCACCCGGCCGATTCCGCTGGCACCAACAAACATGTGGTGCGCTTCTTCCTTCAGCATGAAATCACAGGTGCGGCTCAGGGGATCGAATGCCGACTCGCGAAGTGAGCCCAACTGATACTTCCCGTCTCGGTCGGTGAAGTACGTGAACATGAAGAAACTGAGCCAATCGGGTGTCTGTTCGTTAAATGCACCCAAGATCCTGGGATGGTCGGCGTCGCCCGATCGACGCAGCAGCATGGCGTCGGCTTCGTCGCGCCCATCGCGACCGAAGTATCCGTGCAGTAGGTAAACCATCGCCCAAAGATGGCGGCCCTCTTCGATGTTTACCTGAAAGAGATTGCGGAGGTCATAGAGGCTCGGCGCGGTCTGGCCTAGATGACGTTGTTGTTCGACCGATGCGGGCTCGGTATCGCCTTGCACGACTATGAGACGGCGAAGCTCCGAGCGGAACTCACCAGGCACCTCCTGCCAAGCAGGCTCGCCTTTAAGATCTCCGAACCCAATCGACCGTTCCTTTTCTGGGTTCGAAAGGAAGATCCCCCAGCGGTAGTCGGGCATCTTGACATGGCCGAAATGCGCCCAGCCATCTTGGCCTACGTTGATGGCGGTTCGCAGGTATACCTCTTTGTCTTGAAAACCCTCGGGCCCCATCTCGAGCCACCACTCGTCGAACTTTGGCTGCCAGCCTTCTAGGGCGCGTTGCAGACGTCTGTCACCGGACAGATCGACGTTGTTGGGGATGCTTTGGGAGTAGTCGATCTTGGTCATGTGATTCCTCTGCTTTGCTGTCGGTTAGGTCCGGTCGAAGTTGTACTCGGGTCGCACGCCCGTTCCGTAGCGGGGCAGCGCGCCCGTTGGCCCGGTTGAATTTGGGCGAGTGAAGATCCAGTTCTGCCACGCTGTCAGACGCGAGAAGATCTTGGTGGCCATATTCTCCGGGCCGCAGAACCGGTGGTTGGCCTCCATTCCCGTTAGCGCATCGGGAGAAAAACTTGCGCGCTCTTCGACTGCTACCCGAACCTCGTCCTCCCAATCGAGATCGTCGGGAGTTATTGTGACGAGCTCTAGGCGAAGTGCATCAGCGGCCAATAGAGTCTCACCGGCCGAAGCGTACGCCTCGGCGACGGCCTCGTCGCGACCCCAAAGCCGCGAGTGAACGCGGCTGATGCCGTTAGCCATCGGCATCGGCCCAGCGTTGACTGGTGTAAGACAAATCGTGGCTGCAGGCAAAGGGCTGTCGTCGTCCTCGAAGACTCCATCGAGCATGTAGGTGCGATCTGCAGCAAAAGCCAGTTCGGCCAGTACACCCGAGAAACATGATCCTGGGTCGACGGTTGCGATCAGACTTCGCGCCGTGAGATCGAGGCGCGACAGAACCCGTTTCCACAACAGCGCGGTCTCACGTTCGCCGTGATTCTTCGGGTTGACCAATGCGTCGTCGTGAATAAGTACGTCGTCGACGTCGCCCCGGGTTCGGATGACGATGGTGCCCAGTTGCGGCTCGTTGAAGCGAAGATGACAAAGGGCATCGTCGAGTTCGCGCGCCGCCGTCAGCGGCCAGGAAGCGTCCGAATCAGCCGTCACCGTGAGCTGCACCGTCCGCCCGTCGCGATCGACTTCGATCGAAACGAAGCGGTAAGCGATTCCTTGATCGCTTGCACTACGAGTCAGCGGCTTAAGTAGCAAAGGCTCAGCCGACGTGTCGCGACTAGAGGTTTCAGC
>CBERPN010000002.1:0-50700 GCA_965524675.1 uncultured bacterium | reverse complement strand
GGCCCCTGACCAGGGGAAACGCGGGCCCTCGAAAAGGACGTGGGGCATCAGCCCCCACGGCCCACAATACCGCAAACCACCAGGTCACAGCCTTACAGCGCCGCTCCGTCGGAAAGTCCCACCTCCGACACACCAGGAGCCAAAACGCTCTGACCAGCGCAAACACGATTTGTGTCGGAGGGGGGACTTGAACCCCCACGCCCTTGCGGGCACTAGCCCCTCAAGCTAGCGCGTCTGCCAATTCCGCCACTCCGACGTGGCTGCCAGGTGCGCCTGGCAAGACAGTAACTATATCGGAAACAACCCACAGACAGGCCATACAGGAATAGTTTGAATTCCTACTCAACCGAAGCATTTGTTTCGTCGATCAAATATTCATGAGCGACGGCCAGGTGAACCCCGATGTGCAAGCGCGCAACATAGTTGCAGCCATGCTGAACACTGCCCCAAACGTCGTCGGCCTAATCGAACCGAGCGGCATCATCATCTGGATGGGCGGCGCGCTAAGCGAGCTGACCGGCTACACGCTGACCGAACTTCAAGGCGAAAAAATCGTTGACCTCCTACATCCCAATGATGTCGAGACAGCTTCGAGCATGTTCGTGAACGCGGTCAAACATCCCGATGCTCCTACTCAAGAGATGCCGTTTCGCATCATCTCTCGCAACGGCGACACCCTTTGGATGAAAGTTGTCTGCGAACTAGTCAGCGAGTCGCCCACCGGGCGGCCCGCAATCGCTGTTTGGGCCACCGATATCACCGCCGAGATGCGCGACAATGATCGCAACGTCAAGGCTGGACTGATCGACGAGGCCAGTGGCCTCGCGTCGGAAACGCTCTTCATCGACCGCCTCACTCAGCTAATCGCCTTCGGCGTCGACGACCGGCACCACCTGGAGGTCATCCATGTCGACCTAAATCTTGAAAAGGCTGTGCAGACCTATGGTCCGCGGGCGATCGAAGCGATCATGCCCCAAATAACTGAGCGTATGAAGTCTGAACTGAACGCCGGCGACACGGCCGGGATACTAAGACCTGGTGTGGTCGGATTCGCTCGAAAGGTCTCCAACACCACCCGAAG
The DNA here is from genome assembly GCA_965524675.1 of uncultured bacterium. Taxonomy (GTDB): domain Bacteria; phylum Actinomycetota; class Acidimicrobiia; order Acidimicrobiales; family SHLQ01; genus CALLQB01. The sequence continues at coordinate 49,619 of CBERPN010000002.1, read as the reverse complement.
CGAGTCGAACGCCAAGACCTACGCCGCCACCTTGACTGGCAACTATCAGTTGGGCACTCAACAGATAATGGTCGAGCCGGTGGTAGGCATAGCCACTGGGCCGTCGAAGGTCGCTGGTGACGCGGTAACGCTGATGCATCGTGCCGCCATGGCTTGCGACAGGGCTCGACGCCGCAGCGAGCACTCAAATGTGTTCAACGACGCCAGCTTCGCCTCTGGCTCGGATCAAACCTCCTCGATGCTCAAGCGGGCCGTTCGAGAAGGCCAGCTTCGCCTCCACTATCAGCCAATCGTTCATACCGAGACCCGCCGGGTAGTCGCCATCGAGGCCCTAATCCGCTGGAGTCACCCCGAGCGTGGCTTGCTCAGCCCAATAGATTTCCTCGAGTCAGCCGAACGCAGTGGAATGATTATTCCACTCGGCGCGTGGGTAACCCAACAAGCCTGCACCGACCTCAAGCTTCTCGAGGCAAAGGGTTACAACCAACTTCACGTGAGCACCAACGTTTCACCTACCCAGGTTCTCGACCATCGGTTCTTACACATGGTTTCCGACGCCATCAAGACATCCGGCGTTGAGCCGCATCGTCTCAACCTTGAGTTGACAGAAGGCTCGATGCACCAGGACTCCAACTCTGTAGATGCGGCGCTCAACGCCATCGCCAAGATGGGTGTGAATGTGACTATCGATGACTTTGGCGTTGCCCCAACACCTATTCGCCGCCTCCGGTCGCTCGATATCGGGGCGCTCAAATTGCACCGCGACTTCTGCCGTGAGCTCGAGGTCGAGAACCCAGACCTTGGACCTCTACGAGCAATGGTCTCAACCGCCAGGGCACTTGAGCTCGACGCAATGGCGATCGGAGTCGAGACAGAAGACCAACTCAAGACCTTGCAAGACTTGGGCTGTGAGTATTGCCAGGGCTACCTGTTCTCACCGCCTGTGCCGATCGAAGAGATCCCTGCAGTTATCGAGACTCTCGAAAGCGCACCAATCGCCGCCTGAGCGTCTCGTTAATCCGCCTTCAGCCAGACTTCGGTTAGATCGAATGCTCCAAGAGGGTACGGCCGAAAGCCTCTGATCCGGTCGCTGACACTCACTTCAAAGTCGGTCTGATAAAGCGGAACCGCGACGGCAAGTGCGATGAGGCGCTGCTCAACACTGGAATACAGCGACAATCGCTTGTCGGCATCGGGTTCTGAGCGCGCTTGGGCGAGCAAACGATCCACTTGTGGGTCGGAGAACGATGCCACATTGTCGACACCGTTCGTCTCGAACAGGTCTCCAAGATACGCCTCTGGCGATAGCCAACTTCCAACCAAACCAAACTGGAAGAGCCCCAGCTCACCAGCTGCAAGCTTCGCAGCAAACGCGGTTGGGCTATGACTCCTTGAGCGAGCGTCAAAGCCAACAAACTCAAGATCGCTGACTATCGCTGCTGCCATCGCCGCAGACTCGGCATCGCTCAAGTGATCAACAAAGACCGGTGCTGCAGAACCATCCGGCAGTTCGGCGAGCAGCGACAGGGCTACATCAGGAGAGTATCCACAACCACCACACGAATCCGCGCCACCGATCTCAACCGGCAGTAGACCGCTACTAACGGTTGTGGGCCTAGCAACTCCGGCAGCAACGAATGACGGATCGATCGCCAGTATGATCGCTCGCCTTACCGATGCATCGGCGAAAGATTGATCTCCCAAGTTCATCAGAAACATTGTGGTGTCGACTCCCGACACCAATCGGCCGCGGGCAGTTGATCCGGATGCCGCTGGGGCAACATCGAGAACTCCGGAATCAAAGCCAACCACCGCAGCTCGATCCGATTCAAACCGTTGCACCGTGACGGCATCGATATAAGCAGTCGCCTCAGCTGACGGCTTCAGCTCGATTACCTGCCCGTCAACTTTGGTCACCGCGAGTTGTTGGCTGCTCGTCACCACCCCGTCAGTCGCCTCGACAGGAACTATCCCAAATATTGGTGCCGCTAGAAGCTCGGCAAGTGGAGCGAACGGTTGCTCGAGACGAATTGCGATCACGGCCGGATCGCTCGAGTCGATCTCGGCAATCTTTCGGAGCCGGTAACCGGCTAGCGATTCGGCGCCGCGTGCCAACACTCTTTCGAGGGAGTGCTTCACGTCTTCGGCCTCGATCGTTGAGCCATCGCTGAAGGTTGCTCCCTCGTCGAGAGCGAACGTCCAGAGCAGCCCGTCGGGGCTGATAGTCCAAGAACTAGCCAAGGCTGGCGCCGCGTTGCCGCGTTCGTCGATCCAGGTCAGACCATCAAAGATGAGGTCGGCAAGCAGTTGTTCGCCCGGAAGAGTTTCGTCGATCGCAGCGGGATCGTCCCAAGTAGATCCGACGACTCCGATTCGAAGTACTCCCCCGCGATCCCGCAGCGCTAGAGGCACGGTGCTGGTAGCGACAGTTTCGGAAAAGGCCAAACCGTCACTTGACGTTTCCGGTCGCCCTGCAGTGTCGCTGCCATCAAGCAACGAGCAACTCGACAATACGAGAACGAGGGTCACAGCCATAGTGATCGGACGCACTCTGATTCATCGGCAGAGCCGCCGTTTTGTTCAGGCCATTCGGCCTATCGCGCGAACCGTCCCGAAACTACTGCGCAGAGGACCGCTCAACGGTGCTGCGAGCAGTAATTTGCGTAGCGTCGACGAAACTACTGTCGCAAAGACCGCCTAGCGGTGCTGCGGTCAGTAATTTCGGGGTGGGAGGCTAGAGTAGTAAGGCTAATGCGACGGTGGTGAAACCGAAGATTACTGCTGCCATGATGGTTAGGCGGTCGAGGTTCTTTTCGACAGCGGTCGAACCCGCTGCAGCCGAAACCCCGCCGCTTCCGAACATGTCGGACAGGCCGCCTCCTTTACCGCTATGCAGGAGCACGAGCACGAGCAGCGTCAACGACACAATGACGTGGAGAATCGTGAGAAAAATGGTCACGACATAAGCCTAGCCAAAGTGACTCCGCAATCGGGTGTCAGACCGGCTAGTGCCACTAGATCGATTCTCGAAAAGCGACAATGCGATGAAAGTCATCGGCGGCCAAACAGGCACCACCTACTAGAGCCCCGTCAATATCGGGCTGGTTCAACAACTCGGCTGCGTTGGCCGGCTTGACCGACCCACCATATTGAATTCGAACCGAGTCAGCCGTTGCATCGTCGTAAAGACCGCGAACGGTGTCACGGACGGTCTTGCACATCTCCTGAGCGTCTTCAGCACTAGCGGTGACACCCGTGCCGATGGCCCATATTGGTTCGTAGGCGATGACCATGTCGCCAACCTGAGCAGCCGTCACCCCAGCAAGACCCCCTGTCACCTGGCTCGACACCTTCGCCACGGCATCGCCAGCTTCGCGTTCCTCAAGGGTCTCCCCGCAGGCGAGGATCGGTGTCATCTCGTTCTTAAGGATGGCCTTCACCTTGTTGTTGACCATCTCATCGGTCTCGCCAAAGAGCTGGCGGCGCTCGGAGTGCCCGGCGATGACGTAGCTAACCCTTAGTTTGGCGAGCATCGACGGTGCGATCTCGCCAGTAAATGCGCCCTTTTCTTCCCAGTGGCAGTGCTGAGCCCCCAACGCGATCGGAATCTTGTCGGCGTCGAGAATTGTTTGCACCGATCGCAGGTCGGTGAAGGGTGGGTGGATCGAAACGTCGACGGCCTTGTAGTCGTCTTTGGTGATCGCGTAGGACAGTTGCTGAACCAACTGGATGGCCTCCAAATGGTTGTTGTGCATCTTCCAGTTGCCCGAGATGAGCGTTCTACGTTCGGCCATCAAATTCTCCTCGATCGACTCACTTGACTCACTTAACAGTGCCAGTTCTTAATGCGGCAAGGCCCGGGAGGTCGCCCTTTTCTAATAGCGCCAAAGACGCGCCACCACCGGTGGAAACATGATCGACTTCTTTGTCGAGCCCGAATTGTTTCACTGCGGCGGCACTATCGCCACCACCCACCACACTGAATCCCCTCGAATCGGCAACAGCCTGGGCCACCGTTCGCGTGCCAGCTTCAAACCTAGGATCTTCAAATACGCCCATCGGTCCGTTCCACAAGATGGTCCGCGCCTCAAGAATAATGTCGGTGTACTCGGCAGCGGTGCCCGGTCCGATGTCGAGCGCCATCCAGCCATCGGGCATATCGAGGCCAACTTGGCGAACCTCTCCCCCGGCCGACGGATCACCAATCTTTCCACCCGGCCCGAGCGCGGAGTTGTCGTGTGGAACGTGAATAGTCGCGTCGCTGTCGAGCAAGCGTTTGGCCGTATCGATCATGTCGGACTCGAGCAGCGAGGATCCAACATGGTGGCCCTGCGCCGCCAAGAACGTGTATGCCATCCCGCCGCCGATGATGATGGCGTCGACCGAATCGAGCAGCGCTTCGATAACGCCGATCTTGTCGCTTACCTTCGCCCCGCCGAGGATTGCAATAAACGGGCGCTTTGCGTTGGAGCGCAACCCACCGAGAATCTCAACCTCGCGGGCGAGCAGGCGGCCGGCGGCGCTCGGCAGATGCTTCGGTGGCCCGACGATCGAGGCATGCGAGCGATGCGATGCACCGAAAGCGTCGTTCACATAGGCATCGAAGCCAGCGACCAGTTCGGCCACGAAGGCCGGATCGTTGCTGGTCTCACCTGGGTTGAATCTCAGATTCTCTAGTAATTCTACCCCGGGGGCGAGTTTGCTAAGCAGGTCACGCACCGGCTCCATAGAGAACGCCGGATCGGGTGCACCTTTGGGACGGCCCAGATGCGACGCACAGGTCACCAGAGCGCCTTTATCGACTAGCCACTTAATGGTGGGAAGCGCGGCCTTGATACGCAGATCGTCGACAATTGCCCCGCCGTCGAGCGGGACATTGAAATCGGTCCGCACGAGGACTCGGCGACCGGTAAGGTCGCCGAGGTCCTCAAGCTGAGGAATAGGGTTCAACTTCGCTACTTCTTCTTAGCAGCAGTCTTTTTGGCTGGCGCCTTCTTCTTGGTGGCAGCCTTCTTGGCCGGAGCCTTCTTTACTGGAGCCTTCTTGGTCTTTCGAGTTCCAACGATCATTGCAAGGTCGACCAAACGGTTGGAGTAACCCATCTCGTTGTCATACCAGCCGAGGATCTTCACCATGTTTCCCATGGTCATGGTGAGGCCGGAATCGAAGGTGCACGACGCTGGTGACCCAACGATGTCCGACGACACCAACGGCTCGGTGCTGTAGTCGAGAACGTTCTTGAGGGGTCCGCTCTTTGCTGCAGTTTTGAACGCTTCGTTTACTTCCTCGGTCGTCGGTTGCTTCTTGAGCAGGCCGGTGAAGTCTGTGATCGAGCCATCCGGGATTGGCACCCGCATAGCAATGCCGTCAAGTTTTCCCGCCATCTTCTTCAGGACCAGGCCCGTAGCGCGTGCGGCTCCGGTCGATGTCGGAACGATATTGACCGCGGCGGCGCGAGCACGCCGAAGATCTTTGTGCGGCCCGTCGACTAGTGCTTGGTCTCCGGTGTAAGAGTGGGTGGTGGTCATCATTCCTTGAACCACACCAAAGTTGTCGTCGAGCACCTTGATCATGGGCACGAAACAGTTGGTGGTGCAAGAGGCGTTCGAGATGACATGATGCTTGGCGGGGTCGTAGTCGTCGTCGTTTACTCCGACCACAAAGGTTGCGTCACAAGACGCTGGCGCCGAGATGATTACCTTGCGGGCGCCCGCTTCGATATGTGCCGATGCGGTTTCCTTCGAAGTGAAAATTCCGGTCGACTCGATGACTACGTCGACACCGAGGTCGCCCCACGGCAGTTCGGCAGGGTTTCGAAAACTCAGCACCTCAAGGGTGTCGCCGTCGTAACGGATCCCTTTGCGAGTAGGGGTGATGCGGTAAGGAAGCCGTCCGTGGACCGAATCGTTCTTCAATAGGTGAGCCATTGTCTCGACCGAGCCGAGATCGTTGACGGCAACGAAGTCTATGTCAGCTCCTTGTGCCTTGGCGGCTCGAAAAAAGTTTCGACCAATACGGCCAAAGCCGTTGATTCCAACGCGGACGGTCATGGGTTGCCTCCTGGGCAGGGGTTATTCGCTATCAGTAAGTCTAATGAACTGCCGCCGAAACGGCGTTGAGCTATATCGGTCGGGCGATACACGTCGAAAGGGAACGCCGGCGAACCGGTTACTTCCCGATGTCGCGATGCACCACAGCAGGATCGTAGCCGCCAGCGCGGAGATGGTCGCCGATACTTTCAGCGATCGTGACCGAGCGATGATGCCCGCCGGTACAACCAAAAGCGATCGTGAAGTAGGATTTTCCTTCAGCCACATATGCGGGCATTAACAGGTCGAGCAACCCTTGGGTCTGGTCTACGAACGGCGTCGCAATTTCTTGGCCGAGCACATATTCACGCACCGCCGGATCCAATCCGGTCTTTGGGCGCAGATCTTCCACCCAGTGCGGGTTGGGCAAGAACCGGCAATCCATTACAACGTCGGCGTCTAGCGGGTGGCCATGTTTGTAGCCGAAAGAGAGCACCGTGGTCCGCATGCCAGCGTCGGGAGAATCACCACCAAAGAGATCCACGATTCGGTATTTGAGTTGATGCACGTTGAGGTCACCGGTGTCGATTACGAGGTCGGCGATTCCCATCACCGGTTCGAGCGCCTGACGCTCGGCCTCGATCGCTTGGGATACCCGGCCCCCTTGAGAGAAAGGGTGACGTCGCCGAGTGCTCTCATAGCGGCGAACCAACACGCTGGTGGTGGCCTCAACGAAAATCACTTGCACGCTGGAGTTGTTTCGCAAGCCGTCGATCGCCGGGATGATGTTGCCGGGCTCACTGCCCGGTCCGACAACTAGCGCTACCCGTTCGAATCCTTTGCGTTCAGCGATATCGCCGATCTGGGAGATCAGCTCGGCTGGCATGTTGTCGATCACATGCCAACCCAAGTCTTCGAATGCGTTCGCGACTTGGGTGCGCCCAGCACCCGACTGCCCTGTGATCACTACGAATTCGGTGGTGGTTGCGGACATATCGACAAGGATAGGTGAGCTCTAGGCCATCTTCGTGGAGGTGAGGACTAGCAGCCGCGGAATAGTGGCAGCCGCCTCGTATTCATCGGCCTTTGCCAAGAAGCCAGCAGGTGGTGCGGGCTCGAGCATTTCGGTCAGGTAAAGCCCGTTGACTATAAGTGCGTTGACGTATCGACTGAGAGGTCGATGAATGAAGCGGATAAAGACGTCCTTGTGTACCTCCTCGACCGATTCCGCCTCAGTTAGGTAGGGCCCAACTCGCCAGTACTGTTCTGGTGGTTCGAGAATCTGATCATCGATCCATCCTGAACCTGGGGTTTGAAGAAGTGGGTGATTCAGCATGAAAACGAATCGTCCCCCGGGCTCGAGAACCCTGGCTACCTCTGCGATTGCGTCGTCTACCTCGACGATGTGTTCGAACACCAGGCAGGCGATTGCAGCATCGACCGAAGCACTCGCCACGGGCAGTTCGGCTGCCCCCGACCTTAGGTATGACACTCCCCCGCCGCGACGATCTGCCTCTCGAATCTGGTTCCAAGTCGGGTCGATCCCGATCACCTCTGACCCAGTTTTGGCTACCAGACGCGCTATCTGGCCTTCGCCGGTTCCGATGTCGAGCACCCGTCTCGCGCCTCGAAGACGTTCGGCGGCGAGTGGCAGGATCTGCTCGCCGTACTCGGGGTCAGCCCCGCCACTGAAATCACGCTGCCACCAGTCGGCATGGGTTTCCCAAAGCCCGTCATCGCTCATGTTCGGTCGACATCGGTTGCTCGGGTCGGCCCATGGATCTTGTCGAATACCGCCTCCGCGACTTTGTCGGGTAACCAAGTCAAACCCTGCAGTGCCTCTAGACTCGCCTTCTTCACGGCGCCGACGCCACCGATCTCTTTGGTGAGTCGCTTTCGGCGGGTCGGTCCAAGCCCGGGTATGTCGTCGAGCACAGACTTGGTCATTCGTTTGTTGCGAAGCTGCCGGTGATAGGTGATCGCGAAGCGGTGGCTCTCGTCGCGAATACGTTGCAACAGATAGAGCCCTTCGGATTGTCGAGACAGCCGAATCGACTCAGAACGGTTCGGAACAAATACCTCTTCAAACTGCTTTGCCAACGAAGCGACCGGAATCTCATCGCTAAGCCCCAGCTCTTCGAGCACCCGCACGGCCACGCTCAACTGACCCTTACCGCCATCGACCAAAAGCAATTGTGGCGGATAGGAAAACTTGCCCGATCGTTCCTCTACCGGCTTGGCTCGGTCGACAAGGTAGGCACTGAAGCGGCGGGTGAGCACCTCCTCCATCGCTGCGAAGTCATCGTTACCGTCGACGGTCCTAATTTTGAAGCGACGATACTCTCTCTTGTTCGGCAACCCGTCTTCCATGACGACCATAGATCCGACGTAGTCGGTCCCCTGGATATGGCTCATGTCGTAGCACTCGATGCGAAGTGGCGCCGCGGGAAGCCCGAGTGCGTCCTGCAGCTCGCTCAGTGCCTGAGATCGGCTGTTGTGATCTGCTGCTCGGCGAAGCCGATGCCTATTGAACTCCTCCTTCGCGTTGCGGGTGACGGTTTCAAGAAGAGCACGCTTGTCGCCTCGTTGAGGGACCCGGATCGACACGTTCGACCCGCGCGCCTCGGTAAGCCAAAGTTCGTACAACTCGGGGTTCGCCGAGGGTGTTGGGGTCAGAACAAGCTTCGGAAGCCCGACCGCTGGATGCTCGTAGTAGATGCCCTCGAGAATATTGTCTACCAACTCGCCTTCGGTGACGTCTTCAACCCGGTCGATCACGAATCCCTTGCGCCCAACCACTCGGCCTCTCCGCACGAAAAATACCTGCACAGCAGCTTCGAGTTCGTCACCATGAATTCCAATGACATCAAAATCTTCGTTGGTCTCAGCAACCATCTGTTGCTTCTCGATCGCCTTGCGTACGCTCACAAGCCGGTCGCGGTGCCGAGCCGCCAACTCGAACTCGTGTCGCTCGGCGGCAGCTAGCATCTCCTGTTCGAGACGCGACACAACCTCGGCGGTGTCGCCTTCGAGAAAGGCGAGCAACTCCCCGACCATTCGGTCGTAGGCAGATTTGTCCACCGCTCCAATACAAGGGCCCGCGCACTTCTCGATGTGAAACAACAGGCAGGGCCGACCCGAGCGTTCGTGGCGCTGTAGCTTGTTGTCGCTGCACGTTCTGATTGGAAAGGTGCGAAGCAACAGGTCGAGCGTTTCTCGTATGGCGTAGGCGTGCCCATAGGGCCCGAAGTAACGGACGCCCTTCTTTCGCTTGCCGCGCATAACCATCGCCCGCGGATGCTCGTGCGCCATTGTCACGGCCAAGAACGGATAGCTTTTATCGTCGACGAGACGGATGTTAAATCGTGGCCTGTGGGTCTTGATGAGGCTGTACTCGAGCATTAGCGCCTCGAGTTCGTTCTCGACCTGGATCCATTCGACCGTCTCGGCCGTCGCCACCATCTGAGCGGTTCGCAGTGGTAGGTGTTTCTGAAAGTAGCTGTTCAGGCGCGACCGAATACTCTTTGCTTTGCCGACATAAATGACCCGGCCGTCGACGTCTTTAAACTGGTATGAACCGGGAGCGTCGGGAATCGTGCCGGAAGCAGGGCGCTGAACCACACCGCCATCGTAGAGCGTGAAATTTGCGCCGCACGTGGCCGGTTGCCATTGGCAGCAATCAATCGCGGTTATGTAGTTGCGTGCTACCAAGAGTTCTTCCAGCGATAGCGGCCGACCTCTCTCAGTTCTCGATCGCTCTATCGCTACCAATGCTCCTGTGGATCTCTGGACGGCGTAGGGCTCAAACACTCGTCACTCAAACCGACGGAGAACCTAGTCAGCAAGCAACGGAATCACTCGCTACAGGAGTCTGATCACAAATCATGTCTGAGGCCCAGCCCTTGGTGTCGGTAGTCATCCCAGCCCGAAACGAAGCAGAGAACCTAATCTGGGCACTCAGGTCGCTGACCGACCAAACCTACCCTGCAGATCGAATTGAGGTCATAGTTGTAGACGGTGGTTCGGCCGATGACACGGCGCACATCGCCAAGGAATACTTGAGTGGAAAGGGCTTTCACCGTGTGGAGGTTCTAGTCAATCCCACCGGAACGACCCCTTCGAGTCTCAACATTGGTCTAGCGTCGGCCCTCGGAGTGTATGTATGTCGCGTCGATGCACGAAGCCGTATTCCTCGAGATTACATCGCAACCTGCTGCGAAACGCTGGGAGCCTTCCCGGGTGTAGGCGCGACCGGAGGTGCCCAAGTAGCTCAAGCAGCGAACACCGACGCGATTGTTCTGGGCATAGCACGTGCCCTAAACAACCCATACGGAATGGGTGGAGCCCGTTATCGTCGAAACACCAGCAGCGGAAAGACCGACACGATTTACCTTGGTTTCTTCCGCACTCACCAACTGCAGTCTGTCGAAGGCTGGAACGAAGCCTTTCTTACAAATCAGGACTTTGAACTAAATCAACGTATCAATGCTGAGGTCGGTGATCTGTGGTTCGATGATTCAATCCCCGTCGACTACCGGCCGCGAACGTCGATCGCGACGCTCTTTGCTCAATATCGCCGATTTGGTAGCTGGAAGATGCATTACTGGCGCTCCACGGGCCACAAACCAAGGCCGAGGCAATGGGTTCTCTTGGCTATCCCGCCTTCTGCATTGGCTGGCATCGTGGCGTTCGCACTCCGATTTCGTTCGGACCGTAACGTTTTGATGGTTGGTTCGTTAGGTTGGCTAGCCGCGGTCATCGCTGTCGAACGATCTTCGACTGGCCCCGTTCCGGCAACTCTGAAATCTCGAATCGCGCAGCTAGTGGCCCTAGCTGCCATTGCCAGCGGCTGGGAGCTCGGCGTTTTGGAAACGGCTATTGGCCTTAGACAGGTCGACTCCGATCGGCCCGGCCGTTGAAGACTTCTCATGATCGGCCGGGATAAGTCGATCGATAATGATGAGCCAGACCACCGCCATCGTGATGGTCAACTTCCTCTCCGGAAAGATTCTCACCGAACAGGCAAGCCGATTTACCGCTGAGGGATACCACACCGTCATAACCGACAACAGCGGCGAATACTCCGGCCCAGGAAGCGTTATAGCTCCAGGGGTTAACCTCGGCTTCGGTGGCGGATGCAATCTAGCGGTCACAAAACTCCCTGAAAGCATCGAATGGGTAGCGTTTGTCAATCCGGACATCGCGGTAGATCATGGCTTCGTCAAAAAATTGACGCAGTTCGCAGAAGACTTCGGTCTCGATTGTGTGGCGCCAACCCTGGCCACCCCTCAAGGCCTTATCGAACAGGGCTACCACCGACCAACTGTCGCGCTGGAAGCGCTGCACTTACGACGTCTGAAGCGCTCGTTGAGCGCGTCATCTGCACCCGAGGAGGTCTCGAGTGTGCGCACCACCAAAAAGACCTACCAGAAACTACGAGCGAGCGGTGCCAGGTTCGGTTCGGGCGCATTCCTGCTGGTCAGACGAAGCGCCTTCGACTTAGTGAACGGATTTGACGAGCGGTTCGCGCTCTACGCTGAGGATCTCGATTTCTGGCACCGCCTGGAGGTGGCGGGAGCCAAGCTTGGCTTCGCTGATCACCTAGTAGCACACCACGCCCGAGGCGCGGGCAGTCCAACCCCACAGCCAGACCGTACCCTTTTGCGATGGGCGGGTATCGAGCTGTTCGTGTCTCTCCATAAGGGGAAGAGATGGCAAATCCACCGATATCTGCACAACCAAGGACTGCGTGCGTTCGATGCCTCTTCGGACTCTAAAATTAGAGAGCTGGTGACCGACTGCTGGAGCGCTGGCTATGACCCAGAAGAAACCGCTTCTCAGATTCGCGCTGCCTTTCTCCAAGGAGTCATGGCGCCAACAACCCTACTGGATGCCCCATGACGAACGCATTGGTTCGCGATGGGTTGGCGATCGTCGCGATCGTAACCAAGTCGTCCAACCCGCAACAGCTCGATTCGATGCTCATGGAACTCGATGGCCTCGCCATAAAAGTCTTTGACAACGCATCCCTAAACCAAGCCGAGCTTCGGGCGGTGTGCGTCGAGCGCGGCGCATCCTTCGTGGCATCGCGAGACAACTCGGGTTTGGCCAAACACCTCAACTCGATCGTTGCCGCGCAGAACCACGACCAAACGAAAATGCTGTATCTAGATCAAGACTCTCGGATCTCGGACAAACAGGTTCATGCACTGCTCACGTCTGTGCGGGATCACGAGGCGAGTTCAGGATCAACGATAGGCCTTCTTTGCCCCTCCTACCGCCAACTGGGAACCGATCACAGTGCTTATAGCAAGCGTCGCCTTCGCCGTCGCGTTGTGACCCCTATCGGCTCTGGCAGCGTCTATGACCTCGCAGCGTGTCGAGAGGTTGGCGGCTTCGATGAAGCGCTCCCCCTCGATATGTGCGACTTCGACATGGCACTTCGCCTTCACGATGGCGGCTATCGCGTCATCGTCGACCAGTCCATAGTTGTCGGACATGAGGTTGGGAACCGCGGCAGAGGACGCGGGGTTGGTGTAGCTGAGTGTCACCCGCCATGGCGTTACTACACGAAGTCACGGGCCGCTCGCCGGCTAGCGACTCGACACATCCGTTCTCACCCGAGCTGGGTCACCCGAATGCTCATCGGCCGTTGCATCGAAACGACGCGCAGCTCCTTCGCCACTCGGGACTTCGCGGTAATTACTGAAGCGTTGCGAGGGTTCTTTCACCTAGAGTCCCGCCGTGTTCCCGAAGGAATACTGGCGACGATAGTCAACTCATCAAAACCGTCATGATGCTGCCAGTCCTCGGCGACACACGGCCCGCTGATGTCGGCTCAGAGTCGATCACCCCTCGTCAAATGACGTTGTGGGCGGCCGGTGGATCGCTGGTGGCCGCACTCGCTTCATTACTCACCGCCTTTCTCCTCGTCTCAAGATCCACAACAGTCGTTTATGGCGACTTTGCCGTCCTAGTTGCGAGCGCATTATTGATCTCTACCGTTGTTCGTCTTGGTAGCGACCGAATGATCGTGGGCGAAATCCGGCGAGCCGGAGCGACTCTTGGCAACGCCGAAGAAGCAACCTCGGGCCAAGACCTGTTGGCCTCTGGCCTACTGCTAGGACTACTCAGTGCCGTAGCACTGATCCTTCTACCTGTTGACCGACTCGTTCAGCTCGCTTTGAGCGAACCGCTCAGCAGAATCGAAGTTGCACTCTTCGCCTTGCTTGTCGCCGGTGAGGTCAGTCGGCTGGTCTTCGCCGAGTCGCTCCGCGCCCGCTACAGACCAGCCCACGCAGCAATAGTTGGAGGCGGCGGGCGTGCCGTCACACTGTTGACACTTGCAGTCGGCCTCACCCTACTTCGAGGTACCCCAGAACGAACCGGTCTCATCGCGATTGCAGCGATTGCCTCAGCCGCGTCAAGCGTGTGGGGCGCAACCACCGCCGGGCAGCATTTCAAATGGTGGCGGGGTAGGCCGCTTCACAGTCTCCGTAAACATGCCAAAGGCCACGTTGCAATGACATCGGCCACGGTTTCCGCGTCGATCATTGGCGTCGCTGATATCTGGCTAGTCGGAGCGGTGGTGGATGCCGAGGCCGCGGCTCGGTACAGCCTCGCAGTGAGCGGGGTTGGACTGCTAGGCATTCTTCTTAGCGCCTCGCATCTGTCCCTTCAGCCTTTCCTCGCCGACTTCATAGGTCGCGGCCAACCCGAACCATTGGAACGGATCTCGACGACGTATGCTCGCGCTGGTCTAGCTCTGGGAACGATTGGATATGTCGGTCTAGTAGTGGCTGGCGAGCCATTCCTAGTCAGCATTGGCGGCGAAGCCTATGTCGGAATTCGTTGGCTTATCGCTGCATTGGGAGTTGGAATCCTCACTGGTCTTGCCATTGGACCAGCCGGGGCTTGTCTAATCGCTGGTGGCCGGTACGTCGCTCTTGGACGGGTGGCCTTGGTGAGTGCGACACTCGGATTCCTCGCCGAGGCGGCCGCCGGGATCACGTTTCGTCACGAGCTGGCAATTGCTGTCTTTTCAGGCCTTGCAGTAGCGGGACTGCACTCTCTCGCCCTTATTTCGTTAAAGCGGGCAACTGGCATCCGAACCGATGCATTCGCACCCGTTGCGTGGATCCCGCTCAAATCACTGCTTCAAAGGAAAGAACAATGACCTTTCATGAACCGCCGAATCGCTACTTCTCGGCTGTCCGGCACGACCTCATCGCAAACCTCTCAGGAAGCGCCCTCAGGGTTCTAGAACTGGGCTGCGGCACAGGAAATACCGGTGCCGAACTCTTACGTTCACAGATTGCGGCCACGGTAGTGGGTATTGAACTCGACCCAATAGCGGCCAGACAGGCTCGCAAAGTCTTGACGAGAGTGGTTGAAGGCAACATTGAAGATATCGACACTGCCGAGATGGGTCGATTCGATGCCATCATCGTCGGCGATGTTCTCGAACACCTCTATGACCCATGGAAGGTGGTCGCGATGCTCGCACAGCAGCATCTCAAACCCGGCGGGCAGTTCCTGGCATCAATTCCCAATGCGCGGTGCTATGCGCTGTGGTTGCCGCTCGTGGTCCGCGGGCGCTTCGATTACCAAGAAACCGGGCTGCTCGACCGATCTCATATTCGGTGGTTCACAGAGTCGACGATTCTCTCCATGTACCAAGCGGCCGGTTTAGCTCCGGTCGTGGTCGATGTTCGCCGCGTGGCCGAGGCCCGCGGGAAGGTCGCGAACCTGACGGCTCAAGCGCTTGGGCCATTTGGGGTCGTCCAGTATCTGGTGCGAGGCACGCTCTCTGAGGTAGATGCTAAATCGATCGCGGCGTAGCAGTGGACGGGCGGCCCCTTGACTATCGAATAGATCAGTACTGCCGATGGTTACGCCATGGGCAGGCTAATAGTTCTCGAAGTCAACGAAGTACCACTCTTCATCTTTCGTTGGTACGCGCAACGCAAACCACAGTCAGCTATCGCCTCACTTCTTGCTGACGGCGCTGTTGGCGAAACCAGAAACACTGATGATCTCGAGGGACGCGAGCTATACCCCTCGCAGACTTGGGCTACCTTGGCCATGGGAGTCCCACTACCACAACACAAGGTCTTTCGCTACGCAGACCCCAAACCAAGCGACACGCCACTCTATTGGGAGATCGCCTCGAAAGAATCCACTGTAGGTGTTGTCGGTTCTCTGCACTCGTCACCGCTGAAGAGCCAGGCAGAGCTTCCGGGCTTAGAATTTTGTGTACCCGACACATTTGCTGCTGAACCAGCCACACGTCCTGCTTCGCTGACTGCACTACAGAGGTTCAGCCTGTCAATGACTAGCTCGAACAGCCGCGCTGTGTCCTCCACAAGTCCAATTCGAGGTTACGTTAACGGTGTCGCGGCTGCGGGAAAGGCCCGACTCAGACCAGCAACGCTACTACGACTCGGCATACTCGCTGGCGGTGTGGCGGCCAACAGAATTCCCCGCGAACGTCTTCGGACCGCTCACTTTGTGATGATGGCAGATGTCTTTGAACGACTACTGCATCGCCACGATCCCGACCTCGCTGTGTTCTTTACAAACCACGTCGCCGCGGCGATGCATCGATACTGGTACGCCTCCTTTCCCGACCATTGGGATACCAACCTCTACAGCGACGAGTGGTGTGCGAGGTTCCAAGATGAGATCCCAGCAGCGCTCGACGAACTCGATCGAGTTCTTGCACGGCTTCTTGCCCGCTGCACCAGCAGCGGCAGAGCTCTGGTGATCGTTTCATCGATGGGCCAAATCGGAGGCGAGCCGCTGCGCGACCGGTCTGACGAAGTATTCATAGTCCGCAGTCCCTCAAAGTTCATGAATGCCATCGGGGTCGTGGAACCATTTGAGATCCGCTCTGCGATGGCACCCCAGGTTTCTGCGGAGTTCCTCACTCCCGAAGCGGCTCGCTACCAACGCGAGAAACTTGATATCGCCCACGGACCGCACTCAGGGCTCGATATGGAGCAACGCGACAGAGTTCTGACGATTGGCTACGACATCGACGTTGTCGGTTCGAGCAGTCCTGGGACGGCAAACTCGGTTCGGTTCGCCGGAACTCTATGGACGGCTAGCGACCTAGGAGGAGAAATCATCGCGGTAGACGAGCACCGAAATGGGATGCACCACCCAGTCGGGTCATTGATTTGCATGAACAGCACCACCGCACGATTCCAGCACGACCCAGTCGATGCCCGCGAAGTAGCACCTGCCATTTTGCGCGCCCTCGACATCGAGCCGCCAACGTATCAGCGCGAACCTTCCTTCTCGCTCTGACCCTTTGAAATGAACCACAGGATCTTCCGGCTGCTGCCATTGCCTTTAGGCTCGGTCGCGCTGTCCGGCTTTTTCATGGTTGTTCACGCTCGGGCGACCGCGACGCCGTACGACCCGTTCACCACATTTCGCTTTCCGTGGACCGTGATCTTCCTAACAGTATTCCTTGTCACTGCATATGGACTTGGTCTCCCAGATATTCCGTTGACGCGAATCGGGGCTGTAGGTAGCGCCTTCGCAGCCGTTGCAGCCTCGGTGCTCTTCGTGTCTGTTTCGCAGCTTGTTCTCGGGGTGCCCCTTTTGCCCCGCTTAGTAGTCGGACCAACCTCCGTCGCCTTGCTGCCATGGGCCCTCATGTGCTGGCAATTCAACTCCGATGTCGATTCACGAGCCTCAACCCGGGTCTTTGTAACCGCCCGACCCGATGAGGTAGCCGAGCTTCGTGGTGATCTGACAGGACCCAGCGAGCGCCCCGCCGAAATCGTTGGCTGGCTCGACCCCACCGAAAGCACCAACAGCGGGTTCACCTCAAGCGACTGCTTAACCGAAGCCTTTGCGACCAGCTCGGCAGATCTGTTGATCATGGATCTGGCCGGCCAAGCTAACCCCGAGATCGTGAAGCAAGCTGCAGCGCTACATCGTACGGGTGTGCGGGTACGGACGCTCTCGCTTTTTTCCGAAGAGTACCTAGGAAAGATTCCATTAACCGAAATGGAACGCATGTCCTTGCTATTCGATATTGGCGAGGTACATCGGCTCCGCTACGTGCGAACTAAAAGGGTGTTCGACATTGCCTTCGCGTCGGTCGGACTCGCCGCACTACTACTGCTAATACCGATCGTCGCTTTAACCAACCTGCGATTTAATCGTGGTCCGGTTTTCTACACGCAGATTCGAGTGGGTAAGGACGGAAAGGACTTTCGTATTTACAAGTTCCGATCGATGATACCGGTTGCCGCTTCCAGCTCGACGGTCCAGCCGTGGACCAAGTCCGGTGATGTTCGAATAACCCGATTCGGTGGATTTCTCCGGATAAGCCATCTCGATGAGCTGCCTCAGGTAATTAACATCATGCGCGGCGACCTCTCAATCGTCGGGCCGAGACCCGAGCAACGCCAATACGTCGAACAACTCGAAGCAAAGCTGCCCTACTACGAAGTGCGTCACATGGTCCGGCCAGGCCTTACCGGATGGGCACAGATTAAGTTTGGGTACGCGGCCGATAGCAACGATGCCCGAGAAAAGCTGCAATACGATCTCTACTACCTCCGCCGACAATCGCTGCCACTAGATCTTCGGATCGTTGTGCGAACCCTTAGGGCAGTACTGCTTCGTTCCGGACGCTGAGACGCCTGGACTCGTCGATTAGGGACGCCTTATTAGGGACGTGTCTGACACCAGGAACTCACACCGAGAGCAGCGGTTTTAGGAATCTTCCAGTGTGACTGTCGGACTTTTGGGCGACAGTCTCGGGGGTACCTTCGACTAGGACGGTACCGCCACCGACACCGCCTTCTGGCCCTAGGTCTATAACCCAGTCGGCGGTCTTGATCACGTCGAGGTTGTGTTCGATAACCAGAACGCTATTGCCCTGATCAACCAAGCGGCTGAGCACTCCTAGAAGTTTGCGAATGTCCTCAAAATGCAAACCCGTCGTCGGCTCGTCAAGGATATAGATAGTGTGGCCGGTGGACCGTTTAGCGAGTTCGCTCGCTAGCTTCACTCGCTGCGCCTCGCCGCCCGACAGGGTGGGTGCGGGTTGGCCGAGGCGAACATAACCAAGACCTACATCGACCAAGGTTTGCATATGTCGGGCAATGGCGGGCTGATTGCCAAAGAACTCGAGTGCCTCCTCGATAGGCATCGCCAGAACCTCGGAAATATTCTTACCCTTGAACGTGATATCGAGGGTGTCGCGGTTGTAGCGCTTGCCTTTACAAACCTCGCACGGCACATAGACGTCGGGCAAGAAATGCATCTCGATTTTGATGGTTCCGTCGCCCGCACAAGCTTCGCAGCGACCGCCCTTTACGTTGAACGAGAAGCGCCCTGGCAGATACCCACGTACCTTGGACTCCTGAGTCTGAGCAAAGAGCTTTCTTACATGGTCGAACACCCCCGTGTAGGTAGCGGCGTTAGAGCGGGGCGTTCGCCCGATTGGCGACTGGTCGATGTTGATGACCTTGTCGATGAACTCGATGCCCTCGACCGCCGTGTGTAGGCCGGGCGGCATTTTTGATTTGTAGATCCCCTGCATCAACGCTCGGTACAGAATCTCGTTGACCAAGGTTGACTTGCCAGATCCCGATACCCCGGTAACCGAAACGAACGAACCGAGGGGAAACGAGATATCGATATTCTTTAGGTTGTTCTCGCGCGCTCCCCGAACCACTAGGGCTTCGCCGCTTCCAGGCCGGCGCTTCTCTGGAATCGGAATCGCTTTCTTGCCAGACAGGTACTGGCCGGTGAGCGACTTCTTGTTCTTGAGCAGTTTGGCGACCGAGCCAGCGTGGACGATCTGGCCACCGTGCTCACCAGCCCCTGGGCCGATGTCGACGACATAGTCGGCGACCTTGATCGTGTCTTCATCGTGTTCGACCACGATGACAGTGTTGCCAAGGTTTCGTAGCCGCAGCAGGGTTTCGATTAGGCGGTGGTTGTCGCGTTGGTGCAGGCCGATCGAGGGCTCGTCTAGAACGTAGAGAACACCGACTAGTCCGCTTCCAATCTGCGAAGCCAACCGAATCCGTTGGGCTTCACCGCCAGCGAGCGTGCCCGCCGATCGGCCCAACGACAGGTAGTCGAGCCCGACATCGAGCAGGAACCCCATCCGTGCATTTATCTCCTTGACCACCTGTTCCGCGATGATCTGATCGCGCTCGGAAAGCTCGAGGCCATCCAAAACCTTGGCCGCCTCACCAATCGACATCTGGCCGATGTCGCCGAGGGTATGACCATCGATGGTGACATTTGCCGACAACCGGTTAAGACGCGCTCCCCCACAGGTCTCACATGCCACCTGACGCATGTATCCCTCGATCTGGTCGCGCCGCGTGTCGCTGTCGGTTTCGGTCTGGATGCGCTTGAGATAGGGAACCGCTCCCTCGTAGTTGGCCATGTATTTTCGGCTACGGCCGTAGCGGTTCTTGTAGCTCACCTCGACCCGCTTCTTGGTGCCGCCATACAGCATCAGGCGTCGTTTCGCCTTAGGAAGCTTCGACCAGGCCATGTTCATGTCGATGCCGTTGTCGTCGGCTACCGCCTGAACCAGACGTTGGAAGTATTTGCTGGTTCCGCTCGACCAAGGCGCAATCGCCCCGTCGGCCAGGCTTAGCTCGGGGTTCGGAACGACCAGTTCAGGGTCGACCTCGAACAGGGTCCCGAGTCCGTCACAGGATGGGCACGCCCCATAAGGGGAGTTGAACGAAAAGTTACGTGGTGCGAGTTCATCATAGGAAGATCCGCACTCGTCGCAAGCCAGGTGTTGACTAAAGGTGATGAGCTGCGCTGCGTCGTCGTCGATTGTGGTCTCTTCACCTGCGTCACTGGACTTCTTAGCGACGATCTCGATCTGAGCGACTCCATCGGCGAGACCCAATGCAGTCTCCATAGAGTCGGTAAGACGGCGTTCGATCCCTTCCCGCAAAACCAAGCGGTCGACGACCACCTGGATATCGTGCATCTCGTAGCGCTCCAACTCCAGTTCGAGGTCGGCGCCGAGTTCTAGCAACTCGCCATCGACGATCGCACGCGCAAACCCGTCGCCAGCCAAATCGGCGAGCAATGTATCGTAGCTGCCCTTTCGACCTCGAACGATCGGGGCGAGTACTTGGAAGCGAGTTCCCTCCGGCAACTCGAGCACCCTGTCGACAATCTGCTGCGGGGTCTGACGGCTGATCGGGGTGCCATCGTTAGGGCAATGCGGTACCCCTATACGGGCGTATAGCAACCGTAGGTAGTCGTAAACCTCGGTGATGGTGCCAACCGTCGACCGAGGATTTCGAGAAGCACTCTTCTGGTCGATCGAGATCGCTGGCGACAAACCCTCGATAAAATCGACGTCGGGCTTATCCATCTGACCGAGAAACTGACGGGCATACGCCGACAGCGATTCGACATAGCGGCGCTGGCCTTCCGCGTAGATCGTGTCGAATGCCAGCGAAGACTTGCCCGAACCAGACAGACCAGTAAAGACAATGAGTCGGTCGCGCGGGAGGTCGATATCGATGTCGGCGAGGTTGTGCTCGCGCGCTCCACGGACAATGAGTTGATCGGCCATCGGCGGCGAGCATAGCCGTCGAAGTTGCGCGATACACGAACGGACGTTCGATTAAATTCGATAGTCAGACCTAGCGGTTCGAATCACCAAGAACCAGACTCTTCGACACCCTGCTAGATCGCTGGATCGATATAGGTGATTACCACCAGTCGCAACGAAAGAATCTCCACATAGTTCGCTGCCGAAGGTAAGAAGTCACCGAGTTGTGGTGCAACAGCAAGGGCTTGCTCAAGGGTCTGGTTGCTCGGCTCTTTCACGAGTCCGAAGTCTGCAGTATCGCTTGCCCTCAAAACCTCGATAGCAAACTCCAGATCAGCCTCGCTTCCAGCGGTTAGCCAGCGCTCGCCGAGCATTAGCGGACCGGCTTCGCGAGCAAGAAAGAACGGCTCAAAAACTAAGGCTTTTTCAGGTCGATCGGCCAGAATCGTCATCGTCTTTTCGAACCCGGTGGTGCGCTGATGGGTCCAGCCGACCCCCACCACCGTCATTGCGAGGCTTATGGCGATAGCCAATCCCCGCACACGCAATCCAACCTCGCCGAGCGCCACTACCCCCACTACCACCAACAGGATCGTTGCAGGCAGAATGTAGCGGCCGCCCCATTGAGGAATAGCGCCGCCAAGAAACTGAAAGGCCCATACCCCAGGCGTCGCTACCAATACCATCGCCATCGCAAGTCGGGCGGCTTTTAGGCGCGAACCGATTGCGAGCCCCACACCAGCGAGTGGAGCAGCCATGACGGCTCCCGGAACAAAGCCAAGTCCGCCGACGAGAACCCTAAGCCCCAGCAGCAGCGCCGCCAGCGCCATGACAGCTTCAGCGCGATCGTTACGACGCACGGCCAATGCGGAGGCAACGACTATCAGGCCAAAGGCAAGCGCACCGAAGGCCAGCTCGCCCGACTTCGAACTAGGGAATAGACCAAAGCTGGTAACGGCCGCCTCCTCGATTCGCTGAGCGAGTTCTTCGCCGACACGGCTTGCCGTGTCGGTAGAACGGCCGGTCCTGATAGAGGTTCCGAAAGCCCACCGCTCCAATGCGACGCTGGCTAGCTGCGAGACTGCGAAGCCGAAGCCCGCCACGAACCCCGTGACCAACGAGGTGAGCAGCAAGCGCCTTCGTAGGAGCGAGACGCATGCTAGGCCAACAGCAACAAAGCCAAAGACAAGGGTCTCGCTTCGCATTGCCGCAGCTATCCCGAGATATGACCCAGCGAGCATTGTGGTGACGAGGAACGGAAAGTCGAGTTCTCGACGGTCGGCGACACTGCGATATAGCAGCTCGATCGCCCACAAAACCAATGCGACACCCCAAGTGTGTTCCCAGAAGTCAAGTGCGTAAATGGTGAGCGGAGAAGCTAGCGCGAGGACCCAGTAGGCCATCCAGCCCGCCCCCGGCCGAAATCGCTCCGCTAAGGCTCTGCCCGCGAAAGCGGCGGTGACCGCCCCTAGCATCGGTAACAGAAGCGCCAAGCGATAACCACCGACTTGGTACAGCGGATAGGCGGCATAAAGCATCGGTAGTGTGGTCACGTTTACCCACTGATCGCCACGCTTTTCCGTGTTGGCGAAGGGATGCAAGCGGCCCTCTGGATCGTGCTGCACCGCCCAGTATCCAACATCGGGGGTGAGATCACCGCGTTGGCTCATCGCCTCGAGGGTTGCGACCTTGCCGCCGGTGTCGGTGCTGAGATATCCAACCCCACCAGAGTTAAACACTGCCAGAATCGCGTAGACCAATAACACCGCGACGACCGCCGGGAATGGCCGATTAACAATCGCTGCGATAGCGCTGCCGGAAGACTCGTCGACTCGGGAGCTATGAGCTGGCTCAGGAATCGCACGATCGATAAGGCTCATAGCTCCTTCACAATCGGCACCAGGCCGCTTCGCTGAAGGAGTTAGCGACGCTAGGCCCGAGAACCTGTGATGTCGCGCAGCTCGCGACCGAGTTCTTTGATCTCGTCGCGCAGTCGAGCCGCGTACTCAAAGCGAAGCTCGCGCGATGCGTCGTTCATTTCTTCGGTGAGGGTCCGAATGAGGCGCTCGATATCGTCGCCCGCCATCTCGGCGGTATCGATCTGGGCACGGATGCGGTCGCCAGCGAGGGTCGCCAACTTCTCGGGAACCGGCGCCGTCGCGCTAGCGGGACGCAAAAACGCCAAGATGTCTGTTACGGCTTTTCGGATTGTCTTCGGGTCGATGTTGTGTTCGGCGTTATATGCCTGCTGCAGGCCACGCCGCCGGTTGGTTTCGCTGATCGCGTGCTGCATCGAATCGGTGATCACGTCGGCGTACATGATGACCTGGCCATCCACGTTTCGGGCGGCTCTACCAATGGTTTGGACCAGTGAGGTCTTGCTGCGAAGGAAGCCTTCTTTGTCGGCGTCGAGAATCGCTACCAACGAAACCTCGGGCAGGTCGAGGCCTTCTCGCAGCAAGTTGATGCCGACCAGAACATCGAACTCACCGAGGCGCAAATCTCGCAGAATCTCGATTCGCTCGATGGTGTCTATCTCGCTGTGCAGATAACGCACTCGTACGCCCATCTCGAGTAGATAATCGGTTAGATCCTCCGACATCTTCTTTGTGAGGGTGGTGACTAGCACGCGAGCGTCCGCAGCACGCCGTTTCTCGATTTCGACCAATAGATCGTCGATTTGGCCCTTTGTTGGACGAACGACGATCTCGGGGTCGATGAGGCCGGTCGGTCGAACGATCTGCTCGACGATCTGGCTGCTGTTACCCACCTCGAAGTCGCCGGGTGTCGCCGACATGAAGACCGCCTGGTTGATTCGCTCCATTACCTCGTCAAAGCGCAGTGGACGATTGTCCGAGGCCGACGGCAACCGAAACCCGTGTTCGACGAGGATCTCCTTGCGGCTGCGATCGCCCTCGTACTGTCCGTGAAGCTGTGGGATAGCGACATGGGATTCGTCGACGACCAACAAGAAATCGTCGGGAAAGTAATCCATCAAGGTGTTGGGCGCTTCGCCTCGCACCCGGCCATCGATATGCATCGAGTAATTCTCGATACCGTTGCAGAACCCAACCTCCTGCATCATCTCGAGGTCGTACTCGGTTCGCATCCGCAAACGCTGAGCCTCGAGCAGCCGGCCTTCATCTGTGAATTCGGCTAGACGCTGCTGGAGCTCGGCCTGGATTCCAACAATGGCTCGTGCCATCCGTTCTTGGCCAGCTACATAGTGGGTGGCTGCAAAGATCACCAGTTCATCGATTTCTTCGATCCTCTCGCCGGTGAGCGGATCGACCCGGGTGATCTGCTCGATTTCGTCGCCGAACAGTTCGATCCGCACGATCGTCTCGTCGTACGCCGGATGCACCTCGATAGTGTCGCCACGCACCCGAAACTTTGCCCGAACCAAATTCATGTCGTTGCGCTCGTACTGCATATCGACAAGTTTTCGCAAAATATCGCGTTGGTCGAAATCGTCGCCCTTGCGGATCAGCAGCATCTGCTTTTCGTATTCGTCGGGAGCGCCAAGGCCATAGATACACGAAACCGATGCCACGATTATGGTGTCGCGGCGCGTCAGCAGTGCCGATGTCGACGAGTGACGCAACCGGTCGATCTCGTCGTTTACTGAGGAATCTTTCTCGATGTAGGTATCGCTAGAGGCCATGTATGCCTCGGGCTGGTAATAGTCGTAGTAGGAGACGAAGTACTCGACTCGATTATCGGGGAAGAACTCACGCATTTCGTTGGCGAGCTGGGCCGCGAGCGACTTGTTTGGGGCCAGGATGAGTGTCGGCCGCTGGACAGCCTCGATGGTCCAGGCCATGGTGGCACTCTTACCAGAGCCGGTGATGCCGAGCAGAGTCTGGAACCGGTCGCCGCGTTCGAGTCCTTCGGCAAGCGCCGCAATAGCCTTGGGCTGATCGCCGTCGGGTTGGAAGTCGGCCACGACCTTAAACGGGGTCATGGAACGTTCGATCGAGCTCATCTCGCTATATTACGACCCTGCGCTGACAGTCCCCACTCAGCTCGCGGTCAAGCGGCTGTTGCCGTGGTCACAAAGCTTCGGGCGATGCCGATTGGTTTGGGTGGCCACCGTTGTCGAAAGCGCACCTGTAGTTCGACACTCGGAACCCAACTTCGATACTTCCCCTTCGCCGAATCGGTGGATTCTCGCCGTAGTCGCGTTGGCCGGCGCGTTTCCGACACTGCTAGGAATCGTCACCGGGAATGGGCTGGTGCTCGACGATCTCGAATTCGCTGCTGCGGCTAGGTTCGAAGGCTGGAGCGGGTTCGCCGACGAGCTGCGTTATCGCCCAATCCAAGGCTTGGTGCACGGAATCGAGTTCAGCCTGTTCGGAACGAAATCGCTCCCACATCATCTTCTGCTGGCGCTGCTAAATGGCCTTGTCGCCCTGCAACTCGCGCGTCTGGCGGTGCGATGGCTACCTGATCAGCTTGCGGTTGCCTCGATAACTCTATGGTTGGTAGTACCGCATCGAGGTGCGGTTCGCTACTGGGCCAGCACCAATCCAAACCACATAGCCATGCTTTTACTGGTTGGGGCTGCTCTTCGAATAGAACCGATAGATAAGGGGCGCGACCCTGGGGCTAGCAGCGCCTCATCGACCAGCAACTCCAACCTGTTGCTGGTTTCTCTACTGGTGGCGGCCTCGGTCTCCACCTATGAAGGAGGAGCCGTCATAGGGGCGATCATCCTGCTCTGCGCTGGCTGGCAAGACCGGACCACAACCCGAGCTGCGCTCGGTCGAGCGGCCGCGATGGGTGTGCCCTCGGTAGTAGCGTTCATGTGGGTTGTATTTCAGTCGCCCAGGCGAGGGGCCAGTAGTTTTTTTGGTGGCCTGGACGAAGCACTTCCCAGCCATCTTTGGAGTCTCGCTCCAGGGCGACTCAGCCCACTCGTCGTAGTCTCAGTCGCTGGGCTGGCAGGCATTGTACTAATGGCGATGATGCCAAGCTTTGAGACTCCAGCCCAGGCGCGCTATATCGCCACTGGGGTTGGGCTCTTCGCTTCAGGTCTACTTCCTTTCGTCGCCGGCGGTTTCAATCTCGGCCCGTCAGGCGTGCTCGACCGCGGCCACTATTTCGCCGACATTGGTACGTCACTGGTACTCGGCGCCCTCGCAGTGACTTCGTTCGCTGTGACTCGGCGGCACCTACCAAGCTTCTCGCGGTTGGTCATACCCTTAATGGTGGCGACCGTCGTCGGGCTGCTGTCGATGGCAACTGTGGCCGATAGTCGCGACTACGCCGCTGCTGCCCAAGACGGCGATCGGCTACGCGAGGCAGTTCTCACGATCGCCGATCAGACGACTAGCTCATCTAGCGGGTGCTCGACGATAACGCTGGCGAAGCTGCCGTCTCACCACGGCGTTGCAGTGGCTCGCTATGACCAACAGGTCGACGACATCGTCGACCTGACGGTCGGGTCGCTAGGGGCGTGCCCTCGTTTCGACCTGGTTTGGCAAGACCGATCTGAACTCCATAGCGACACCAAGCCAACCGCGGTGCTGACCAACGCTGGCTTAACAATCGAACCGCGCTGACAAACTATACCGCCACCTAAAAACGCCCCCAGGGGGGCGTTTTACGGTGGCAGAACCGTTTTTAGCGCTGCGAGTTGGCCATGTCACCAACTAGTTGTGCCTCGTCGGGGCTCGGAACTAGCAGGCAAACCAGACTGCGATCGTCATCAGCCCATCCTTCAGCTACCGGAAAGAAGAGATCGACGTACAGTTCTGACTCGGCGTACGACTTCCCGACAAAGCCGTTGAAGTAACTGGTGCATGTCTCAATGCCCGATTCCCACACCGCGGTCTCGTCATAGATTCCCGAGTAGCTAGAGCTTGGCTTCGCTAGCACCTGCGCGTCGTGCGGTACGTCGCAGGGAACGGCCTCGACCGACTCCACCGTTTCGGAATCTGGCAACTGGAAGCAGTCACCTACCTGCATCGCGAACACGCCAAGCCCACCAGCTTCGGTAATGTCTCCTGAAGCGTCGCGGGTGGTGTCGTCGTCGAACGCACCCGCTCCCCCAAAGATCGCTACCCCTGCAACCGCGGCAGCGCCGATCAGTCGTTTCATTGTTCTTTCACCTTGTGTTGAGATTTGTAGGTCCGAAATCGACCCGAACAGCAGAAATGCGAAGGCCTCGAGATCACGGATATTTGGATAGATCCAGGGGTGTGGTTTGGGGTTCGGCAAGAAATACGAAAAACTTGAGCCGATGACAAACCCTGACGTCCCAAAAACCGACCCAGCGCCGCTCCTGGTGCTCTCGCCTATGCAAGGAACGGTGGTGCGGATCTGTGTCGACCCTGGCGATGACGCCAGCGAATCGTCCGACTTGGTGATTATCGAGTCGATGAAGATGGAACACGTCGTGACTGCGCCGACCGCTGGAACGGTCACCGCGGTACTGGTCGTGGCTGGCGACCAAGTGAATAGAGATCAAGCGTTGCTCTCGATAGCCCCAACGGATAACGCGATGACCGGCTCAGCAGAAAAACCCAAGATCGATCTTGACCTCATCCGACCGGACCTAGCCGAGGTGATAGATCGTCACCGCTCCGGGCTTGACTCAGAGCGCGCCGAAGCGGTGGCGAAACGTCACGCCAAGGGGCAGCGAACGGCTCGCGAGAACATCCAGCACCTCGTCGATGACGGCAGTTTCGTCGAGTACGCCCCGCTGGTAATCGCCGCTCAACGCCGTCGCCGCGCGGTTGAAGAGCTCATCGAGAGAACGCCCGCCGACGGGTTGGTTGGTGGTTTGGGCCATATCAACGGACAGCTCTTCGCAGAAGACAGATCGCGATGTGCCGTTCTCTCCTATGACTACATGGTTCTGGCCGGCACTCAAGGGCAGCAGAATCATCGCAAGAAAGATCGACTCTTTGAGATCGCTGAGCGTCTCGAACTACCGGTCGTTTTCTTTACCGAGGGCGGCGGGGGTCGGCCGGGCGATACCGACGGGCTAGGTATAGCGGGCCTGGATTGTTTCGCATTCGCATACTGGGCCCGCCTGAGCGGGCTCGTTCCGATGGTGGGAATCAATTCGGGGTTCTGCTTCGCTGGTAACGCTGCCATCTTGTCGATGTGCGATGTGATCATTGCCACCAGAGACTCCAATATTGGAATGGCGGGCCCGGCGATGATCGAAGGCGGAGGGCTCGGAGTATTCGAACCCACCGAGATCGGTCCGGTCGAGGTTCAAGAAGTAAACGGCACGATCGACATTGTTGTCGACGATGAGGCTGAGGCAGTCGAGGCAGCAAAGCGCTACCTCAGCTACTTCCAGGGGCGTATCGACGACTGGGATTGCGCCGATCAGCGGCTCCTGCGCCATGTAGTACCAGAGAATCGTCTGCGGTCCTACGATGTTCACGATGCCATTGAGGTGCTCGCAGATTCAGGCTCGGTGCTAGAACTTCGCGCTGGCTGGGCAAAAGGAATGATCACTTGCCTTGCTCGGGTAGAAGGTCGCCCCGTAGGCATCATCGCCAACAACAACCAGCACCTTTCTGGCGCCATCGACGCGGACGGTGCCGACAAGTCGGCTCGGTTCATGCAGCTTTGTGATGGCTTCGACATACCAATTCTGTTCCTCTGCGACACCCCCGGCTTCATGGTCGGACCCGAGTCTGAGGCGGAGGGGATGGTTCGCCACGCCGGACGGCTCTTCGTCACCGCCGCAAGCCTCACGGTGCCCTTCTTCACAATCGTGACTCGCAAAGGCTATGGGCTAGGTGCTCAGGCGATGGCGGGAGGGGGTTTCAAGATGGGCCTCTTCACCATCTCATGGCCCACCGGGGAGTTCGGCGGTATGGGTTTGGAAGGGTTTGTGAAGCTCGGCTATCGACGTGAACTCGAAGCCGCAGAGAACGATCAAGCCCGCGAGCAGCTCTATCGGAAACTGGTCGACAAGCTCTACGAAGAGGGAAAGGCCCTAAGTGCGGCAAGCCACTTCGAGATCGACGAAGTGATCGACCCTGCAGATTCTCGGAGTTGGATTGTTGCCACACTAAAGGCCGCCCCTCCAGCAACTCCTCGATCCGGCAAGAAACGGCCAATGATTGACACGTACTAACAAAGCGAACCCGCTAGTGACAGTCAGCCATACTGCGGATAGGCTCGCGCGTTCAATCGGCGGTCCATCCGCCACCTCGGATCGAAATTCTGTCCGCTGCATATTCCTTATCCAAGAAGGCCTACTCCGTGTCCGACACAACAATCTCACCAACCCACTCCGAACCAATGGGAACCTTCGATGACGAAGGCAACTACACCCCCAGAAAGATCATCGACGACGACCTAGGCGGCCTCTCCATCGATGAGGCCTACGCCGCCACGATGGTTACCGTCGACGATGGTCAACTGGTTGAAGGAATAGTCGTAAAGGTCGATCACGACGAAGTCTTGCTCGATATCGGATACAAGTCCGAAGGTGTTATCCCTGCTCGCGAGCTTTCGATTCGCAACGACATCGACCCAAGCGAAGTTGTGAAGATGGGCGAGCGCATCGAAGCTCTCGTGCTCACCAAAGAAGACAAAGAGGGTCGGCTTCTCCTATCTAAGAAGCGTGCTCAATACGAGCGTGCCTGGGGAAGCATCGAAGTCAAGAAAGAAAACGATGAGCCGGTCGAGGGGCTGTGCATCGAGGTCGTCAAGGGCGGCCTTATCATGGATATCGGCCTTCGCGGCTTCCTCCCAGCGTCGCTGGTCGAACTCCGCCGGGTTCGCGATCTTCAGCCCTATGTTGGCCAAACCCTTTCCGCCAAGATCATCGAACTCGACAAAAATCGCAACAACGTGGTTCTCAGCCGCAGAGCATGGCTCGAAGAGACTCAGAAAGAACAACGAGAAGACTTCCTACACAACCTCAAGCCAGGCGAACGGCGCACAGGCGTGGTGTCGTCGGTAGTCAACTTCGGCGCTTTCGTCGATCTCGGCGGAATGGACGGACTCGTCCACGTGTCTGAATTGTCGTGGAAACACGTCGATCACCCGGGTTCAATCGTTGCCGTTGGAGACGAAATCGACGTGCAGGTTCTAGAGGTCGACCTCGAACGCGAGCGCATCAGCCTCTCCCTCAAAGCAACCCAGCAGGATCCCTGGCAGGAATTCGCCGGAAACCACCAAGTTGGCGAGCTGGTATACGGACGGGTTACCAAGTTGGTTCCCTTTGGTTCCTTCGTGCAGGTTGGCGACGGTATCGAAGGTCTGGTTCACATCTCGGAGATGTCGGCACATCACGTCGACTTGCCCGAACAAGTTGTAACGCCTGGCGAAGAACTGTGGGTGAAGATCATCGATCTCGACCTACAGCGACGCCGCATTAGCTTGTCGATTAAGCAGGCCGCCGAAGGTGGCGTGGTTGCAGCCGAGTACCAAGAGCACTTCGGCGAGCATGCATACGACGACGAAGGCAACTACATCGGTGAAGCTAACGAGACCTCCGAGGGTCAAGAAGCGTGGGCCGACCTCTATGAGGCCGAAGGTCTAGAAGCGCCCGGTGCAGCCGATTCCGAAGAGGCAGCCGCAGGGGCCGCCGAACCAGAGGCGGCCTCAGCGATCGAAAGCACTGAACCGGAACAGGTAGCTGAAGAGGCGGTCGCGGAGTCTTCTGTCGAGGCCGCCGAACCAGACGCAGCCACAGCGGTAGAAGCAACCGAACCAGAGGCTGTAGCTGAAGCAACCGAACCAGAGGCTGTAGCTGAAGCAACCGAACCAGTGGCAGCGGCCGAACCAGAGCCCGTCGCTGAAGAGGTTGCGGAATCTACTGACGACGCTACGCCTGAGGCGGAGCCCGAAGTAACGCCTCCCACCGAGAGCTAATTCTTGGGCCGATCGGCCCAAGAACTCAAATACAGCATCTGTTGAAACGAAGGGGCCTCCCTAGGGCGGCCCCTTCGGCGCGTTTTGCGTCATAAGTATTTTGGCCCACTTCTGAAATCGTCCTCAAGGTCCATCCTTAGATTCCGACAAGACAAAGGACCTTCCCTTCTCAAGAGGAACAGCCAAGCCGTGACTTCACGTAGAACCCTTATCCTGATCGTTGCAATCGCAATCGGCGCTCTAGCAGCGTACGTGCTCTGGAGTTATATCCAGGGCGTCGAAGATGGCCTGAACGAAGGTGCTGCACGCGCCGAAGTGTTCATGGTCATCACCGACATCAACGAAGACACCAGAGGCGAGGACGCCCAGCGAACCTCGATCGAGGTGCGAGACATCCCGAACGACCTCCGGCCAGCCAACGCCATCACCGATCTCACCCAGATCACCGGCAAAGTGGCAAAGGACAACCTCGTAGCTAACGAGATTCTTAAGGTCGGTGACTTCATCGATCCAATCGTGAAGCAGACATCGTTCTCAGACCTCTTGCCAGAAGGCATGATCACCGTGTCGATAAACATGGACCGAGTTCGGGCTGCTGGCGGATTTCTCGCCCCGGGCGATGAGGTCAACATGATGGTAGTCGCCGATGGTTGGCAGGAAATCCCCGAGGAAGAGGGCGTCGAGCTCACCGCCGAAGAAAAGGAATACAACGCCCAGGTCAAGGCGACTCCGTACCAGAGCCCCACCCGATTCTTCTACCAGAAGGTCAAGATTCTGGCGATCGACAACCAGCTCGCTCCCCGTGCTGGCGAAGAAGTAGACACAACCGTGACCGTCACCGGCGGCGGAATCATAACCATTGCGGCTCCCCCCGAAGCCGCTTTGCGCCTCCTTTCAATTCCTTCAGGCTCGGTGCTGTTCAACCTGCTGCCCGACGGCTACGAACCCCAGCTTTGGGAAGCCATCTCTGCTGAAGAGATCGTCGCCAACATCCTTCCTGGTGAAGACGAGAACCTCCTCACCCCTTATGGCCCAGGCGGTTTCGACGCCTTTGTCGCCGGAGAGAGTGATGGCAGCATCGCATTCGACGACAGCTCATCGAGCCTCAACGACAACTCGTTCACCGGCCAAGGCGGCGGTGGCGCCAGCGACGACAGCGGTTCCAACAACTCAGATCCTGAGATTGAAATTGAAGAGGACCCCATCGCTGAAGAATCACCAGATACCACGATCGCGGGAGAGTAGGTAACGTGTCCTCGTTCTTCGAAGACGACGCAAACTGGTTCGATGAGCCCTTCGGCTCAGAAGAACCAGCGCCTTCGTCGGAGTCCTCGACATCATTTCTACCCGATGGGGTAGCTGTGGTGGTCGTCGACGCCGACGGAGTTGCCCAGGCCGAGATTGCCCAGCAGCTCGGTGAATCAGTAGCCACGTTTAGCTCTTTGCACGAGTTGTCAGCTCGGCTCACCGGTTCTCCGGTAGTCGCAGTGCTCGGCCCGAGTTGCTCGGATGACGCGACGCTAGCCTCTGCGGCGCAACTGCTGCGCTCCCACCAGGAGCTAGGCACAATTCTCATCGCCCAAGAGCTTTCGACCTCACTTCTCCAGCAGGCCCTTCGCTCAGGTGTTCGAGACGTTCTCGCCGCCCCGATCGACAACGCTCAGTTGCTCGAAGCGGTTGGACGAGTAGCCGTCGACCTCACCCCAGCAAGACCATCGACGCAGACCCCCGGTAGCTCCGAGGAAATGTTCGACGAATTCAGCACGGGTGAGACCGGACGTGTTATCACCATCTTCTCCACCAAGGGTGGAGCCGGCAAATCGATGCTCGCCACAAACATGGCAGTAATTCTTGCCCAGCGCAGTGACCGGCCGGTATGTCTTATCGACGCTGACCTTCAATTCGGCGATGTCGCCGTGATGCTCAAGCTGGCTCCTGCACACACCTTGGTTGACGCGGTCGCAAACATCGATCGACTCGATGAAGCGATGCTTCGCAGTCTATTGACCGTGCATGAACCTTCGGGACTGCTGGTCATGCCCGCCCCTCTCGAGCCTGCATTCGCGGATCAAATCGGTGGACCAGAGATGGTTCAGATCGTCGATACGTTGCGCAACTTTTGCTCACACGTAGTTATCGATACTCCGGCATACTTCAACGACGTAGTGCTCGGCATGATCGAGATGAGCGACGATGTACTACTTATCGCCGGCATGGATATTCCCAATATCAAGAACGTCAAGATCGGTCTACAGACCTTGCGCCTGCTCAACACCCCGATGGAGAAAATCCGTCTGGTGCTGAACAGAGCAAACTCGAAGGTGAAACTCGACGTTAGCGAAGTCGAGCGCACTCTTCAGGTGACTGCCGACTCGTTGCTTCCCAGCGATGTAGTCGTACCGCAGTCGATCAATAAGGGTATCCCCGTCGTGCATGCATCGCCTCGCAGTGGTGTCGCCCGTGCCCTCGAACAACTCGCCAGCGAATTCATCGCTGTCGAAGGAAACCGCAAGCGGAAATAGTTAGAGAGCTGACCTTTAAATGTCTCTGTACCAGCGACTTCATCAGGCCCAAGGTGGCGAAGAGGGCGACCCAACATTGTCGGGTAGCAAGTCGGGACGCGACCCTGTTCTAGACGAACTTCGGCACAAAATTCACCACGTATTGATCGATGATCTTGGTCCGATTCTCTATGACAACCGTCTAGCACCCGAGGATCTTCGCAAGAAGGTACACGAACAGCTCCACGCCGCACTCGCGGCAGAACGGGCTCCGCTGTCGGCCGCCGACAAGGCTCAACTGATTCAGGACGTCGCTGACGATATCTTGGGCTACGGCCCGATCGAACAACTGCTCGCCGATGACGATTGCTCAGAAATCATGTGCAATGGCCCCGACCAGGTTTTCATAGAAAAGGGTGGAAAGCTCAGCCTCTCCGACGTCACCTTCGTCGACGACATGCACCTTCGTCGCATCATCGACAAGATAGTGGCCCAGGTCGGTCGACGTATCGACGAGTCGAACCCGCTCTGCGATGCGCGTCTTCCCGACGGCTCCCGTGTGAACGCGGTGATCGCTCCACTGTCAATCGGTGGCCCGTTTCTTACCATCCGTAAGTTCAAGGCCGATCCACTTCAGATCGATGACCTCATCCGATTCGGCACGCTCAACGCTCAGGCCGCCCGGTTCTTGCAGGCCTGCATCGTCGGCAAACTAAACGTCGTAGTTGCCGGTGGTACCGGTACCGGTAAGACCACAACGCTGAACGTGCTGTCGTCCTTCATTCCCGACGGCGAACGAATCGTCACCATCGAAGATGCCAAAGAGCTCCAGATGCACCAAGACCATGTGCTTTCGCTGGAGTCTCGTCCGCCAAACATCGAAGGTAAGGGCGCTATCTCGATTCGAGATCTAGTGAAGAACTCGCTGCGTATGCGCCCCGACCGAATCGTTGTTGGTGAGTGTCGTGCCGGAGAAGCACTCGACATGCTCCAGGCCATGAACACAGGCCACGATGGCTCGCTTACAACAGTTCACGCCAACACACCTCGGGACAGCCTCGCTCGTCTTGAGACGCTTGTGATGATGGCCGGATATGACCTCCCGATTACGGCCATCCGCCAACAGATGTCCTCGGCCATAGACCTGGTAGTGCAGTGCAGCCGCATGCGTGACGGTTCTCGAAAGGTCACCTACATCTCTGAGGTGCAAGGCATGGAAGGTGACATCATCACCCTTCAGGACATCTTCCTATTCGACTTCGGCGCTGGCGTCGACGAAGCGGGCCGATACAAAGGCTCTCTCAAACCGGTTGGAGTTCGTCCGAAGTTCGCAGAGAAGCTAGCCGATCAAGGTATCCGTCTCGGCCCAGAGGTCTTCCAACCAGATGGCCCCCGCCGACCCGCTCGAGGACGATAAGCATGTCTCAGTCAACAAATCAGAGCCGACCGGTCGGGAACGAGCGGCGCGGCCGCATTACCTCCCCCAAGGTGACGGCAACGGTTGCACCAGTACCCACAAACAGCTTCTGGCAACAATCGCTGGTCTTTTTCATCGTCACGGCGATTGTGCTCTTCTTGGTCGCACCGGTCGCACGCGCTCAAGACGCTGATGGCGAAGCGCGTCCAACCGCGACCCTCGCAATGGTCGATGCCCGACAAGACAGCCGATTGGTCATCAATCAGGCATCGAGCACACCGCCCGAGGTATCGCTCACAGTCAATGGCAAACCGGCCGAGAACGTAATCGTCCGCCGCGCCGCCGACACCAACGTTGCGGTTTCGACCATCATCGTGATCGACACCTCAGTGCTAGGCGATCCCGCCTTCGAAGGCTTCAGAGAGATCGCCGCTGACCTGGTGAAGACCAAGGGCGCCCGCGAAAAGGTAGCGATCGTATCGGTTGGCAGCGCAGTTAACGTTCGAGCTGCTCTTACCGCTAATCAGACTCGATTGCTCTCGCGCATAGACGGCCTTGAAGCCAAGGGAAACCTGTTTCTTTGGGACGGAATAGACCAAGCGGCTCAGCTGCTGTCCGCAACGCCACGCGGCAGCATTCGCAACGTCGTAGTCCTCGCCGCCACCAGAGACCTAAGCTCGTTCACCCAGGCCGCTGCGGCTCGCGGCGAAATGCTGTCGATCGCTGGCACCGGTTACGCCGTCGGCGTAGAACGCGACGGCCTTGATGTCGGCGCGCTGCGACGCTTCGCCTCGGAGTCAAAGGGCGCCATCACCCTCGTCGGCGAACCCGACAGAGTAGCCAGAGACGCAAGCGAGGCACTCCAAAACCAAGTACATGGGACCTGGATTGTCGACTTCGAGAGCGGCGAGACCGCCTTGGGTGGGCGCATGTCGATTACCGTCGACGGCGAGACCATCAACGCAAACTTCATCAAGGGTTCGGTTACCGCTGGCCCGGCACTAGCGCCGGTAGCGCTACCCGATGCGAACCGCTTTGCTCTCATCACGGGCAACACCGCCCAGCTGTTGGGAATCCTCCTCGGCGGACTCTCGATCGCCGTAGGAACCTTCGCGATCTTCCTGCTATTTCAACGTCGCGAATCGAGCCTCGGCTCGTTGCTCCTCCCCTACGAGGAAGGCCTAGGCGGCGAAGAGGACCTAGACGAGAGTGGATTCGCTTCGAGCGCCTTCGTCACGAAGGCCGTCGACTTCACAGAGGACTTCGCAGAAAAACGTGGTCTGCTCGAAAAGGCCGCTGCGAAACTGGACAAAGCCAACATCGCTCTGCGTCCGGCCGAGGCCGTCACCATGTACTTCGCAGCAATTGCGTTCGGCATGGTGTTAGGCATTCTGTCTGGCAAGGGTCTTATCGGCATCATCGCCGGCGCGTTCCTCGGAGCCGTTCTGCCGGTCGTAATACTGAACTACCTCGGTGCTAGGCGTCGAAAGAAGTTCGTCAGCCAGCTACCCGACATGTTGCAACTTTTGGCCGGAACACTCAAAGCTGGCTACTCGTTCATGCAAGGCATCGAAGCGGTATCGCACGAGGCCGAATCTCCCATGGGTGACGAACTGCGAATCGTGGTTACCGAAGCTCAACTTGGTAAGCCGGTCGAAGAGGCGATGGAGGCCGCTGCCGAACGTATGGAAAGCCCCGACTTCGCTTGGGCTGTCATGGCAGTGAACATTCAGCGCGAGGTCGGCGGTAACCTGGCCGAGCTTCTGCTGACCGTCTCCGAGACCATGACCGCCCGCGACCGCCTCCGCAGGGAGGTTCTAGCACTCACTGCAGAAGGTCGAGTCAGCGCCCTAGTACTAGGTGCGATGCCGATTCTACTCGGACTCACAATGTGGGTTCTTAACCCCGCATACATCGGGGTGCTATTCACTGAGACCGTCGGCAAGATCCTGCTTGCCGTCGCAACTACCGCATCGGTCATCGGCTTCTTATGGATGAAGAAGACGATCGAGATCAAGATCTGAGCTTTGGAGAACCAGCATGGAAAACTTCCCACCAGAACTAGCGGTGAGCGCAGTCGGATTCGCCTTCGCTCTCGTCGTCTACGCATTCCTCAGCCAAGCTGAGGAGAAGTCGGTCGTCCGCGAATCGCTTCGACAGCTCGACGATCCCGAGAATGATGACTTTGCCGACGAGCGGCTTGAGGATTCACTCGCAACTCGCTTGATGGGCCCGCTCGGTGGTGTCCTGCTCGGCCTCAGCCAGCGTTTCACACCGCAAGGCTACATAGAGACCGTGCGACGCAAGCATCACTCCGCAGGTGTCTTTGAGGCAGAAGCTGTAGATCGCTTCCTAGCCAAGAAGGTCATGTTGATTCTCGGAATTCTTCCCGCCTTTTACGTCGTGATGATCCTCAACCCGTTGGGACTCGGCGGGCTATTGAAAACTGGCATGTTCGGAGTGCTCACAGCAGTCCTTGTGATGGGGCCTGACAGCAGCCTGAACCGTCGAGTGGAAGCGCGACAAAGCGAGATCCTCAGCACGCTCCCCGATGTGCTCGACCTGCTCACCATTTCGGTAGAGGCCGGACTCGGCTTCGAGCAAGCGCTCGATCGCTGTATCGAGAACGTACCAGGCGCCCTTTCTGACGAATTCGCTCGCATGCTTGGCGAAACCCGAGCTGGTGCTGCCAGGTCGGATGCGCTTCGCAACATGGACGTGCGGGTAAACGTGCCCGAGGTTCGATCCTTTATCATGGCGATCATCCAAGCCGATACCTTCGGTGTATCGATCGGTCGAGTGCTCCGAGCTCAAGCAGAAGAGATGCGAATCAAGCGTCGCCAGGTAGCCCAAGAAAAGGCACAGAAGGCGCCGGTGAAGATGCTTATCCCGATGGTGTTCTGTATCTTCCCATCGATCTTCGTTGTAATCCTCGGACCGGCAATGATCAACATCTCAAAGGCCTTCTAGCCCCTGCACAGCCAAACCCAGAACGACGCACGATGTCGCTTACGACCAGCGCACCAACACAGCCGAGTAAGCCTTCGACGAATCCCGGACCCAGGACTGGGCAGACGGCTAGCCGCGCCGCCGGAACCTTCGTCGCCGCGATCGGACTGCTAGTCGGGTTTCAGCGACTCGGCGACAACAGCTTCCTCACCCATCTCGAAACCGGCCGGCTATTCTTATCCGGTGGGTTCTTCTCGACCGACCCATACACGTTTACAGCGCCGCCAGATGCGCCCGTCGTCGTTCAATCATGGTTCGCCTCGCTTTTATACGCCGTTCTCTTCCAGATCGGCGGCGCCGTGGCGCTCCGAGTGTTCACCGCGCTCATCGCAACTGCCATCGCGGCTGTGTTGTGGGAGCTAAGCCGCAAGGGCGAAACGATCCTCGCCCGCCTCGCCGCCACTCTGCCAGCTGTGCTGCTGGGCACCATGGTGTGGTCTGAACGACCGCTGCTCCTCGGATTGTTGTGTTTTTCGATCACCCTCCTGGTCGTCGAGCGCGAGCTACCAACGGCTCTGCTCGCGCCGACCGGGCTGCTCTGGATCTGGGTGCATGGGTCGTTCCCGCTCGGCATCGTGGTGCTTTGCGCCCTCGCCGTGGGCTCTCGACTCGACGGCAAGGACTCACGTCGTGAACTTCGAGCGCTTGGTTGGCTCAGCATGGGGATACTCCTAGGCGGCATCGCAAACCCCTTCGGACTTCGCCTCTTGTGGTTCCCAATCGCACTCTTGCAACGCCGCGAAATCCTCTCTCACATCGCCGAATGGCGGCCCCTCAACTACCAGTCGCTTCCCGCACAGCTGTTTCTGACAGGTGCAGCGGTAGCGCTAGCATCGCTATTTCGAACCCGCAGCTTCAGATCGTCGATTGCTAGCTTGATGTTCTTTGCCGCCGCTGTCGCCGGAGCTCGCAATATCGCCGTGGCCTCGGTGGTATTTGTTCCCGTAATTGCCAACGGCTTCTCGAACACCGGCACGATGTTGAGCTCATATCGCTCCGATCGAACCAGCATGATCGCCTTCGGCGGTGGCGCCGCAATCGTGTTTATCGTCACCGCAAGCCTGCTTCAACCCAGCTGGGATTTCCGCGGCTATCCGGTCGAGGCAGTCGACTTCCTCAAGACCGAAGGAATCATCGATGGCGCTGACTCTGCTCGTATCGCGCATCCTGATCGAGTGGGCAACTATCTCGAGCTTCGCTATGACGCCGAGGTGCCAACCTTTATCGATGACCGCTACGAACTTCACTCGGCAGAACTAGTCGATTCCTACCTGGATCTATTCCACGGAACAGACAACTGGATTCGCGTAGTGGATGAGTGGGACATCGACGTTGTGCTCTGGCGCACCGAGAGCCCCTTGGCTGAGCGCATCGTCGCCGACCCAGACTGGACCACCGCCTACGAAGACGACTCCTGGTTCGTGAGCTGCCGCAACGACGCTTGCTAGCTCGCGTTCCCCGGCCACGCAGGCCGCCGGGCTCAGGCTCCGGGCTGGCGCGCTACAGCACATTCGAAGCCCATGTCACTTACCAACAATGGTGTCAGACACGTCCCTAATCAAACGTCCCTAATCCGCCCACCGGGAGGTGTCAGACACGTCCCTTAAACCTGGCTATCCACTCAGGCCCAGGCATAACGAACGTCTCAGACACCGATCACCACCAAGACGGCCACGCACAACACCATACTCTACGCCCTCACGGGCACGCCGAAAGCCCGGAGACCCGAAACAAGTACAGGGATACGACGGCCAGCGCTGGTCAGGTGCGCTGCGGCGGCCTCCGTGACCCGAACGGCCTGCACGGAGTGAGGTTACAGAGAGATCTTGAACCAGTCGCTTAGGGTCCTATCCCAGTCTTTCGGCTCTATGTCTTTGGTGGATTCGACTCCGTCTCTGCAGATCTTTAGGCGGTCCTTCAAGAGAGTTACCCGATCGGGACCGCCATCGATGAGCCGTGTCGCGAACGGTTTTTGGCTCCAGTGCAGCTCGCGATTCGCTTGCAGTTCATCGCTCGCCGCTATGAAATCGGTGAGTTTACGATCGACGCGTTTGAAGCGGTACTGCGCCTCCGGAACCCCTGCTGCGATCCGGGCGAGCGTGGTGCCTTGCGAGCTTGCGATTAGTTGGAACGTCCCAGATCCGCCGTCCTGCTCTCCGGCGAAGTTCAGCCGCAGGGGCGAGATGAAACTGTCGCCGAAACCAACGTCGACTAGATACGGCTCGTCGAGTTGAACCTCCAGAGTTAGATGGTCGATTACAGCGTTTGGCCCGCCTAATAGAACCGCGGCGCCCAGAAGTCTTACCTCAAACCCCAACTCTGTCAGCAGAGCCGAGAATGCACCGTTTAGCTCAAAGCACCAGCCCCCGCGTCGGCGTTCAACCACCTTGGGCACCGAGTGCGCGAGGTCACAGCGAACGGGTTGCCCACGGTATACGTCGAGGTTCTCGAACGGGACGGTACTTAGATGTGAGCGCTGTAGTGCTTCGAGGGTCGCTAGGTCGAGCGCTACTTGGTCATAGTCAAACCCAATACGGGCAAGATACTGCTCAGTGTCCAACTGCGATGTCATCTACCGACGGTAGCTCACGGTCGCTGTTTCGGGTCTCCGAGCTTTGGGGTGCCCGCCAGGGTGCAGGCTGTCGTGTTGTACGTGACCGCGCCGCGGGCGGGTTTGGGTCGTGCCGGTTGTGTGGGCGGCGCCTGATTACTGCAGGCCGTGCAGGCCACGGAGGCCGCCGCAGCGCACCGGCTGGGGTGCTGGCTGTCGGAAGCGCTGTAGTAGCCCGCCGCGCTAGCAAGGGCGAGTTCACAAAGCCAAGAGCCATAGTGAAACGCCGGAGCCGAAGGCGGAGAAAAAGCAATAGTCAACAACACCTTAAAACAGAAACTACCGGCCCTTTCGGGCCGGTAGTTTCGGTTTAGATTGCTTGCGCAGTCGACTTAGTTGTCGACGGCCGAGCTGATCTCGCTGAACTTGTCAGAAGCGCTGCTTCCGAGCATGGTCACTGCGGTGATACATACAACGGCGATGAGGGCCACAAGAAGGGCGTACTCAACGAGCGATGCGCCTCGTTCACTCTTAGCCTGAGCCTTGAGCCATGTTGCGAGGAAATTGTATTGGGTAATCATATTATTTGTTGCTCCCTAGGAGGATCGTCCCGACTCTGCGGGCTTTACTGTGTGTCACTGAATTGATCGGTGACATCACCAGATTTCTGTATGGGCGATTCGGCTCATTCCCGTTAGTGCGTTTGACTTCCCCCCGTTTCGGCGATGGCCTGACCCAGGCAGGGTCGGATGCTCGACCCACTTGATGACACGACCACCGCCGCCCAAAACGACAAGCGGCGGAGGCAATAGCCCCCGCCGGTCGGCGTTCCAACGATCTATCGGTCCAACTAGTTCAAGGAAACAATGCCCATACGAACAGCCCGAAGGACTGCCTGGGTACGGTCACGAGCGTCGAGTTTCTGGTAGATCGACGCCAGGTGGTTCTTCACCGTCTTTTGACTGATGTACAGCTGCTCGGCTACCTCAGGGGTTGAGCAACCGTCTGCGATGAGTTGAAGAACTTCCTCTTCGCGACGGGTCACGACTCTTTCAGCTTCGGGCGAAGGCTGGTCTAGCCGGCGAACCTCGTCAAGCATTGAGGCCGCGAGCTGGGGTGAGAGCGCTGTGTCGCCACGAGCGGCCATTCGCACCGCCTCGGCAATCTCTTCGGTCGAGCAGTCCTTGACGAGGTATCCGCTGGCTCCAGCTCGAATCGCCGATGTGAGAATCTCTTGGTCAGCGTGCATGGTCAACATCACGATTGCCATGTCGGGTAGTTCTGCACGGATTGCCTTGCAGGCTTCGACACCGTCCATTTCGGGCATTGTGACATCCATGAGGATGACGTCGGGACGAAGCTTCGTGGCGTATGAGACAGCCTCTGCGCCGTTGCGTGCTTCACCAACGACTTCAAAACCTTGTTCCGACATTGACCGACTCAGCCCTTCCCGGAGCATTCTGTGGTCGTCTGCGATCAGCAATCTGATGTTCATGTCGGAAATTCCTCTTTGTTGGACGCATCCGCCTGGGGCGGGGGCACCCATCCATCGGTCGAACGGCCTGGGTCATTAGAGCTTCAAGGGGCGACTGTCGTAGAACGCAGCTACTTGAGGGCAGCGATTGATGCTGGCCGCCCCTTGCCTTGCTGGTCGGCAGGAGTGAGAGCACAGGTCAGCGACGCTCCCTCGCCGGGCTCGCTAACGATCTCGAGAGTGGCGCCGATGCTCGATGCACGTTCGCGCATTCCCATGATGCCGTAGCTGTCGACTCGACCCGCCCCGATCGGAAAGCCCTTTCCGTCGTCGACAACCGTCAACTCGGCTCGCTCGCCGTCACATCTCCAATGAATCAAAGCTGCGCTGGCTTCGGCGTGGCGCTCAATGTTGACCAATGCCTCCTGAGCAATGCGCCACATCTCCCGCTCCTGACGAATCGGTAGGCGCTTTCCGTTGTCCTGACTGGTGATCGTGATCTCCAAGTCCGAGCGGGCGCGAATTCGATCCGAGAACGCTTCAAGGGTTTCGACGAGATCCGCCGAGTCACTTACGTCTGTTCGCAGGTCATAGAGAGTGTCGCGAACCTCTCCAATCACCATTCGAGTGTCGCCTTGAAGCTTCGTGAGAGCTTCTGCGAGCGGCTCTCCTCGTTCGTCTTTGGCCACCAGGCGGTCGAGTTCGAACGCTAGGTATGCGAGCGATTGACCAATTCGGTCATGCAGGTCTCGGGCGATACGGGTTCGTTCCTCATCAGCTCCAACTGTACGGAGCCGACCGAACCAGCGGGCGTTGTCGACCGCAAGCGCTACCGGGTCGATGAAGCCGTCGAGCAGTTCTATCTCGCGCTCGGTGAAGTGGTTCGGATCTCTGTGTTCGATAGCCAACAGCCCGATCACAGAGCCGCGTGCTTCCAACACCGAATAGAGCCCCGACCGCGAGCCGCTAGCCAATCCGGGCCCACCAGCGTTGTGGAGATCATCGACGTGAACCAATCTGCTCAGCGCCATGGCCCGCATCAACGGAGCGGGAAGTTCGGTCGGCCCAAGGCGGCTCGGCCCCGAGACTCCTTCCCTTCTGAGCACCTGCCACATGGCGTCGGTGTCGTCAAAGAGCAGCAATACAACCGCGTCGAAGTCGAACAGGCTACGAAGCCGGGCCATCGTCGTGTCGAGAACTTCGGCCATGTCGAGCGACGCTGGCAAGGTCTGGGCTATTCGGTGAAGGGAGAACAACAGCGCATTGGCGTCAGAGAGCCGTTC
The DNA here is from genome assembly GCA_965524675.1 of uncultured bacterium. Classification (GTDB taxonomy): domain Bacteria; phylum Actinomycetota; class Acidimicrobiia; order Acidimicrobiales; family SHLQ01; genus CALLQB01. The sequence goes on along the minus strand of CBERPN010000002.1, from coordinate 6,934 downwards.
CAAACGATCTAGCGCCAGCGTTCGCTGCCGGTCGGCTTCGCCTGAGATCCGGCGGGAGTACCCGGCAACCAAGGCCACCAACAACAAGATTATGGTCCACTGCACGGCGTTGAGCAGGTCGACCTCTGAGGCGTTCTTTCCAAAGATGGCGGCAAGGCTGATCGAACCGCCTGCAACGCCCCCGATACGCAGCGCGAACACAAAGCCACGTGCGAATCCGGCGACGATTACCGCTGTCAGCAACGAAAACACGAACGGAGACTCCCATTTTCCGGTCGCCACGATCGCTGCCACATGGAACGCAACTTCGGTAAAGATGAGTACCGATCCCCGAATCTCATCTGTGTAACGGATCGGGTACACCGTCCTCACGACGGTGTATACAAATAGTGCGAGGCACAGTGCCACCGTGATCCAAGCGGGAGCTAAGAAAGAAGGAATCGCCAGCGCGAGCGACACGGCCGCAGTGCCCCACCGAATTGCAAGGACTGCGGGACGAAAGGCTGCCACACGGTCGTCGCGACGCTCGTTGGCTAAGCCATGTCGGGTCGGTTCGCGCTGGTTGGCACCGTCTCCGGTGCCCCGCAAGAGCGATCGCGAGCGCCACGGCCGCGGTTGGCGCAGGCGCTGTGCATCTTCGATAGATGCGACCGGCTGATCATCGACGGCATACGGCAACCCATATTGGTCGTCGTGCTCAGCAGTCTCGTGTTCGGGATGTTCGTTAGTCATCTTCACCTTGAAGTGGGCGCGACCCATGCGACACATGGTCCGTATGACCTATCGACCAGGCGCCCGTCAAATTGAACAGCCACTATTCCCGAGCAGCACGTCAAAGAATTACCGAAGTGTTAGCCCCAGAGCTGTTCTCGGGATAGCTTGCAGCCATGCTTGAACTCGGACTCACCGGCGGCATCGGTAGCGGAAAGTCAACCGTCGCTCAGCTTCTTGTCGACAAAGGTGCGGTGCTCATCGACGCCGACCAGATCGTGCGCGAGTTACAAGAGCCAGGCGCACCGGTTTATCGAGCGATGGTCGAACGGTGGGGTCAGAGGATCCTAAGCAGCGACATGTCTCCGACCGGAGAGTCGCCGCCAAAAGCAGGCCTTCCACTCGATCGTCAAGCTGTCGCAAGCATCGTCTTTAGCGACTCGTCCGAACTGACCGCTCTGAACGACATTGTGCATCCACCGGTTGCTGTTGAAATCGCTCAGAGACGCGATCAGCTCAAAGGCACCGATAGCGTCGTCATCAACGACATTCCACTGCTCGTCGACGCGAACGGCGACAGCAAGCGAGCTGAGTACCGGCACCTAAAGGCCATCATCGTGGTCGACCTTCCCGCCGAAATAGCTGTAGAGCGACTAGTCGCTTTCAGAGGATTTCGCGACGACGACGCTCGCGCTCGGATAGCGAATCAAGCGACGCGCGAGCAGCGACTGGCTTTAGCTGACTTCACCATCGATAATTCCGGACTAGTCGAGGACCTCGAACCCCAGATCGACGCCTGCTGGGAGTGGATACACAGCCTGGCTCACCGTTGAAGTCAGCAATGTCAGACGCACTACCCTTTAAGATCCTTGCTTGCCATCAGCAAGAACTCGGGGTGCTCCAGATTGGGCGCTCTGGCCGCAAACGAGCCCGGCGAAACCGACCAGATTCGCCAATCGGTCAACCCAGCGTGATTCGCCAAGAGTCTTAGTTCTCGAGGGGTGAAACAGCTAGTCCACAACTCGGCTTCAATCTCGATGCCCGGCAAATCCCTTACCGCTGTCACTTCGTGGTTGACCCCAAGATCGGCGTCGAAGCTATCGAACTCCTCCAAAAACCTGACCTGGAAATAGGCTGAGAAGGCCGAGACCGCCAACTTGCCCGCAGGTTTTAGCGCACGGCTCATCGCTGTCAGTACCTCGCCATCGGGATCGAGTGCAGACACATCACAACCAGGTCCGCCAACCAAACCAAACGCCCCTTGGCACAACGAGATAGCGGCATCGAACTCCTCGAAGAAATTCATCGTTCGGGCATCCATTCGCTCAAAGCGAGCACTCGAAGGTGCTGCTTTGGTAGCGATATCTACAAAGGTTTGGGAGATATCCACTCCCAATACGTTCATCCCTAGCTCAGCTAGACGGTAACTATGGCGCCCGGGGCCGCAGCCCACATCGAGCACGCGATCGCCCGGTTCAAGCTGCATTGTTTCGATTAGGAAGTCGACTTCCTGATTGGTACCCCGCGTAAATGAATACCGCAGGTACGCCTCTCCCATGTGATCGGCAAGACCCTCAAACCAGTGTGGAGAGCCTGCGCTTACGCCAGCCAATCTTTACTACTTCGCGTCGGCCCATGTCTGGGCGAAGGTGAGGTTTACTTCTAGCGGCACTCGCAGATCAAAAGCCTGCGCCATGACGTCTGTCGTCAACTGCTCCACGGCGTCGTGTTCGGCGGGCGGCACTTCAACAACCACTTCGTCGTGCACCTGCAAAATGATTCGCGATTTCAGTCCCCGCTGTTCGAGCTGCTCGTCGAGACGGACCAGAGCCACCTTAAAGATATCGGCAGCTAGGCCTTGGATACCTGCGTTCATGGCCTGACGCTCGCCAGCTTGACGAATTCTAAAGTTGCTGGACGCTAGCTCGGGAATCTGACGACGCCGACCGAAAAGCGTTTCGGTGTAGCCGCGCTGGCGGGCCTGCTTGACTGTTTGCTCCATATATGAGCTGACCGCGGGGAAGGCCTCGAAGTAGGCATCGAGGATCTCGCTCGCCTCGCTTGTGGGTATGGCGAGGCGCTGCCCTAGACCATACGCCTCCATACCGTATGCCAGACCGTAGGAAACCATCTTCGACTTCGAGCGCTGCTCGGTTGTTACCTCATTCGCGTCGACGCCAAAGATTCGGGCCGCGGTGGCGCTATGAATATCGTCTCCCGCTTCGAACGAAGCGATCAGGCCCGGATCTTCGGCTAAGTGCGCGATGCAGCGCAGTTCGATCTGGTTGTAGTCGGCGATCAAAAACTCGAAGCCCTCGGCCGGAACGAACGCTTTTCTGAAGCTTTTTCCAGCCTCGGTACGCACCGGAATGTTGTGCAGGTTCGGGGCATCGGAGCTGAGCCGCCCCGTGCGCGCCACGGTCTGGTTAAAGGTTGCCCTGATCCGCCCGTCGGCGTCGACAGCCGCCAATAACCCCTCGCCGTAGGTTGAGCGCAGCTTCTCGACTTCGCGATACTCGAGCAGATGTTCGATGATGGGGTGCTGTCCCTTTAGCTTTTCCAGCGACGCCGCGTCGGTGCTGTAACCAGTCTTGGTCTTCTTTTGCGGTGTGAGTTCAAGCTTCTCGAACAGTATCTCGCGCATCTGCTTGGTTGAATTGACATTGAAATCCTCGCCAGCATCGTCGACAACAGCTTGGCGTAGCCGGTCGGTATCGGCAGCCAGCTGATCGCGCAGCGCTTGCAACTCAGCTCGGTCGACCCCAATCCCGAGGTTCTCCATCTTTGCAAGGACCCTGACCAGTGGAACCTCGATGGTCTCGTTCAACTCGGTCAGGCCCTGCGAGTCGAGCGCAGCAGCCATTGGTCGCATCAGCCGATCTACGGCAAGAGCGCGCCGTGCGGCCTCTTGCGCCGGCGACGTGGCGTCCACGTCGAGATTGTCGAAATCGAGTTGTCCTTCGGCAATAGCTTCTTCATCATCGGAAGGGAACTCGAAGTCGGCATAGCGGCGCAGCAGATCTGCAAGCAGGTACCGCGCCTCGGCAGGGTCCAGCAGGTAGCCAGCCAACATGGTGTCGAGACTCAACGACCGCGGATCGATGCCCAAATCTAAGAAAGTGTGGGTGAGCGTCTTGCCATCGTGGGTCGCGAGTGGACGACCTTCGGCACCTGTGAGGGTTCGCAGCGAATCGACTACTTCCGGATCGCTGACGATGTCAGCTCGCAACCATGACACCTCACAGCCAGCACCGTCGGTGACGATCGCCAAACCTCCGCTGGCATCGTCTTGCCCCTCGGCCATCGCCAACGGCGTCGTGTCTTGGTTCAATTTGGCAAGAAGCGAAACCGCCTCGGAACTTGATTCGACCTCGTAAAGCTCGGCCTCTAACACCTCGGCGGTTCCTGCGTCTTCGCCAAGCCGACCATCGAGCACTTCGTTGAGTCTGTCGAACAGCGAGCGGAATTCTAGGAACTCGAAAAGGGTCCGGACCTCTTCGATATCGACATCACCCATCACGAGCTCATCGAGATCTTGGCCGTGATCGAGGTCGCGTAGCAACCTCATCATCTCTAGGTTCGACCGGACGTTGTCTTCGTTAGCTGCCAGATTCTCGCGAAGCTTGGGGGTTTGTTCGTCAAGATGCTCATAGATGCCGTCGATTCCGCCGTAGGTGTTGATGAGCTTGGCAGCGGTCTTCTCGCCAACTCCCGGAACCCCCGGCAGGTTATCGCTCTTATCTCCTCGCATCGACGCATAAGCCACATAGTCGGCTGGACTAACCCCGGTACGTTCCTTAATGCCGGCCTCGTCGTAAAGGGCGTAGTCGGACACGCCTCGCATGTTGTACAACACCTTGATATGCGGGTCTTCGACGAGTTGATAGCTATCGCGATCGCCGGTGACGATAATGACATCGTCGGCCCGGTCGCGAAGCTCGGTGGCGAAAGTCGCGATGATGTCGTCGGCCTCATAATTCTCCATGTCGACGATCGGCATCTTGAGTGCCTCGACCACTTGGCGAACAAGTCCCATCTGCTGGCGAAGAATGTCGGGTGCGGCCTCGCGCCCTGCCTTATAGGTAGGGACCAGCTTATGGCGAAAGGTAGGACCGGGCAGGTCGAAAGTCACCACTACACCGTCGGGTTGATGGTCTCGCAACAGGTTGATAAGCATCGATGTGAACCCAAACACAGCATTGGTAACCTGCCCCGAAGCGGTCGCCATGTCGGTAGGTAACGCGAAAAACGCCCGATAAGTAAGCGAGTTTCCGTCGATAAGCATGTACTTCTTAGCCACCCGCCGAAGGCTATTACTTTTTCTCCGCCTCCGGCTCCGGCGCTTCGCTATTTCTCTCTACTTTGTAAACTCGCCCTTGCTGGCGCGGCGGGCTACTACAGCGCGTTGCTTACTGGCGTTCCCCGGCCACGCACGAGACAGCGAAGCGAATGGCGGCACGCACGAATGGTGTCAGACACGTCCCTAATCAAGCGTCTCTAATCCGCCCACCGGGTGGTGTCAGACACGTCCCTCACACCTGGCCACGCACCCTGGCTCATCGCTTGTAGAGCCAGGCATGACGAACGTATCAGACACCAATCATCACCAACACGGCCACGCTCTGCACCCTGACCGGCACGCCAAAGCTCAGAGACCCGAAACAGTGCTGCGCGCCGCGACGGCCTCCGTGGCCCCGAACGGCCTGCACGACCTAGAGTAATCACTCCCTCGTCGGCTCGAAGCCAATAGTTGCTGGCCAATAGCGGATACTTACTTGATGGGAGACTTCGACGACGTTGAGCATTGGTTCGTAAAGCAGGGCCTTCCGCACGCGATCCACAACTACTCGGCGAGCACCGATGTTCTTACTCGCGCCGCTCCGCTGCTCAGCCTCGTGTTCCTTCTCGAAGCGACCGCTAGCTTCGGTGACCGCTTCAAGGGCTGGGCACAGTTCGCGGTTCTGCTCGGCGCCATCGCAATCTTGCTCGCAGCGGTGGGGTTGCTAAACCGGTTTCGAGGCCGATCCATATTCGCGCTTCCGGACGATATTGGCGCACTGGAGGTGGGTCTGTTCCTGTTTGGCCCAGCACTACTACCACTGCTCTTCGGCACCCATCGAGCGTCGGGCTTTGTACTGCTCAGCTTGTTAAACCTTGGAATCCTCACCGCTACCTACGTGGTTGTGAGCTTTGGGTTGGTACCTATGTTCCGGACGGGCGCGGCCCAGATCGCGCGCGAGGTGGGAGGCCTTGGGCGACTCATGCTTCGATCCCTGCCGTTGCTGCTGCTCTTTGCCACGTTCTTGTTCTTGAACGCCGAGATGTGGCAAGTCGCTCACGAGTTCAGTCGCGGCTACTACGCGATATCGGTGGGCTTGCTCGGCAGTATTGCCTTCGCCTTCTTGGCGTTTCGAATCCCATCGGAGACCGCTTCACTCTCTGGGTTCGACTCTTGGGATGAGATTACCGAACGGGCCTACGCCAGTGGAGCGCCTGTAGCGGAGCTGGACCGGCCTTGGCTAGCGGATCCGCCCGCCACTGACCCGCTCCGACGGGTCGACCGAATCAACATCGGCGCCCTGCTATTTGTGAGACAGGCTGCACAGGTGTTGCTCGTAGCCATGGTAATCGGCGTGTTCTACGTGGTCTTTGGACTGTTTACAGTTCGAGAAGAAACGATCGTTCAATGGACGGGACTGACCACACAGACCTTCGATCAAAGCGTCATCTATGGCACAAACTTTCTCGGCTCCTCATTGGCACTCACATGGGAGTTGCTAGCCGTCTCGGGGTTTATCGCTGCCTTCTCAGCGCTTCAGTTCGCAGTGTCGCTGGTAACCGATAGCAGCTATCGCGACGAGTTCTTCGCCGAAGCGGCCGACGAGGTACGCGACGTCTTGGCTGTGCGAGCCCTATATCGCAGCGACATTTACCGCGAGTCTGAGGACAGCTAGTGGTGCCGGTGCCCGGGCCTAGTTTACGTCGCTGAGAAATTCGAGTATTGCAGTGTTCACTTGGTAGGGAGCTTCTTGTTGAAGCCAATGACCCGCACCGTCGATGATAACCGACCCTCGAAAATCGGTGAAACGCTCCCCCATCGGGTCGGCCCTGTCACCAAGGCTCTGGTCTGCCGACTGCACAACAAAGTCCGCGCTTCCTCCGATGAACAAAGATGGCACTGTGATTAGCGCCTGATGCCATGGGCGGGTGAGCCTCCAGTTGC
>CBERPN010000001.1:0-53815 GCA_965524675.1 uncultured bacterium | reverse complement strand
GTGCCTCTTTCGAGCTGAGAATGTCTCCGAGCGAAACGACTTCGCGGTTGGCGTTGGGCACCTCGACACCGATCGCTTGACGACCAGGAATCGGGGCCAGAATCCGTACGTCGGGCGAAGCCATCGAGTAAGCGATATCTCGGTGGAGGCTTGTGACGCGCGCAACCTTGACACCAGGTCCGAGTTCGAGCTCATAGCGGGTGACCGTTGGCCCAACCACCATTCCTACCAACCGCGTTTCGACACCGTGCTCGGCAAGGGCGTTTTCGAGCACGCGGCCGCGCTCTTCCACAGCGCGCTTATCGATCGACTGGGCACTGGAATGCTCGAGCAGGCTGAGCGGCGGCAGAACCCAACTTCCACGCTTCTTAGCGACCGAACGACGCTTGGCCGATACCTTGTCGGGTCGTGCTGCTACCTCAACGCTCGGCGCTTCTGCCGATGGCTTTTCGGTCGCGGGACTATCGCTGCGAGCGCTCGATTCTACCGGAATACGCCGCTCGTTTTCACCATCGTCCTCGCCGCCTACGTGAATTGCATTGGGATCGTGTTCTAGGGCGTCGTCATTCGGATCGTCGTCCTCTTGCTCGGACCCATCGATGTCATCTCGCAAGTCGAGATCACCGGGGGCTACGAACAGCCAACGCAGATGCTCTCGCAGCGCCGACCCGACGGGTTTGCCACCCTCGGCGGTTGCACCTGCTATCGAACGCACCGTGATACCGCTCAGCACTAAGAAGCTGACCAATGCGATCGTCCCCAAGACGATCAACGCCCCCCAAACCGCGGCGACGCGGAGCAGCCCACCACCTACGACCAGTCCAACGATTCCGCCAGCATCGCTCAATGCCTCGACACTCGCCTGAAACCCGGGCCTACCTCGGTAGACGTGGAGCAGACCTGTGACCGCCACGAACGCCATCATCCCACCCACCGCGAACCGCAAGGTGAGCTGCCGGTCGGCGGCGGGCGTATCGTCGTCGGGTTTTCCTCGAACGAGCGCTATTCCGAATCCGATCAGTCCAATTGGGATCCAGGCCCGAACAAGCCCGAATAGCCATCCGGCAAACCCGTCGACCAATCGTCCTAGCGGGCCAGCCATCTCGGCGTAGGTCGCTAGAGCGGTGAACAGTCCGACCGCAATGAGAACTAAGCCCCAAAGATCGGCGCCGTGATCGGCGAAGGCCTCGGTGACCGCTTCGTTCGCCGTGGTTCGTTGTTGCTGGCTTTTCGGCTTCCGGTCGCGGCTGGCCGCACCAGTCTTTCGTGTCGAGCTTTTTCGCGTCGTAGCGCTACTTCGCCTAGCGGCTGTAGAGCGTGCAGAGCCGCTCTTAGAGGTTCTGGGCGAGCGGTTCTTGGTTGTCACAGCAGGCACAACGCTAACAGGAACAACATCATAAACATGGAACCTAGCCCAAAAATATCCACCCTAAGCGCGTCGTCGACCGCGCTCCGCGGTCGACCTACACTCGCGGATGGCCAAACCGCACAGTGCGTGCTCTTGCCTACTCGCCAGAGCCCTAAGTGGAGGAGGTTTTTCTTAGTCGAAGCACTGTCATGCCGTCGCTGTCACCGCTAGGCAGTATTCGGGCTCCGGAGCCATGTGTTTCCCAATCGGGCGGATAGTCGACAATTGGTTCCAGATGGGGCGCTAGCTCGGCGAGTCTACGCTCGACACCTAGCGATTCGGTATCGGTGATGGTGCACACGCTGTAAATAATCTCGCCACCATCGGCAACGACCTCACTCGCCGCTAAGACCAAGCCAACCTGAAGATCTGCTAAGCGATCCGCGTCGCCGGGACCCACCCGCCAGCGAGCATCGGCCCTGCGCCGCAGGGCACCTAGCCCGGTGCAGGGGGCGTCGACGAGTACGGTATCGAACGAGCCTTGGCGATACGGCAGGGCTCGACCATCGGCCACCACCGTCGTTAGGTTCTCAATTCCGAGTTCGCTGGTATTGCCACGAACCAGGCGGGCCCGGCTCAGCTTGCGATCCGACGCCATCACCATTGCCGACGTTCCGGCGATGGCGGTCGACTTTCCGCCCGGAGCAGCGCATACGTCGCCAACGCGATCACCGCTAACCAACGCAGCGACCATTTGACTACTGACATCTTGGCGATAGCCGTCGTCACGTTCCATCACTACCGCGGGCTCGTTCATCGCGGCCATTAAGTCATGGCCTCGCTCGGTTCCGAATTGCTCGACGAAAAGTTCGTAAAGCCAATCGGGATAGCTCAACCGAATCGCTTCGGTCGGATAGCTCACCGGCGCGTTGATCAGCTTGCGCAGAACTGCATTTACCAGCCCGCGAAACCTATGCGCCGTGGCTCCAACGGTGTCGTTGACCGCAGCGTGAGGCGGTGTGCCCAAGAACACGATCTGATAAGCACCGATTCTTAGGGCCGCACGAGCTTCCACAGGCGGTGGGTCGGCGATAAAGCGATCGACCAAATAGTCACATGCGCGCTTCATTCGAGTCGAGCCGTAGACCAATTCGGTCACGAATCCCTTGTCGCGAGTGTCCAGTGCAGATTTGGTTAGCATCTGGGGCAGCAACAGGTTGGCGTAGGCACTGTCCCGCTCGATGCGAACGATTGCCTCGATCGCCAACTGTCGGGCCGATGCAGGCGTGGTGTCGGGCGAACCCTTGGCCTTGTTGCCTGGCTTGCGTGCCACTTTATGAACCAAGCCGATCGTGTAGCGACAGCTGAGCACCGTTGAGCCAAGCCGACGCTTCGAGTCGGGCCTTGCCGGCAGGCTGCACGGTGACCAGTTCTAAGGCGCGGTCGCCTGCTCCCACGACTGCGTCATCGATAGCCCCCCGTTGCAAATCAGAGCGGTCACTCAAGCGAGACTCCCAAACCTTTAGTCGTTTGCCGCGAAATGTTGTCCAGGCGTTACCAACTCGCACCATGGCGTGAAGCTCGAGCGCTGGGCGAGTCCAATCTAGTTCTAGATCGGCTGAGCTGATCTTGTGGGCGTATACGGGATCGCCGATTTGGGGACGGGGGGTGCCAAGCCCGCGGGCAAGGGTCTTCAACAACAAAGCAGATCCCTGCTCGACCAACACCTCACGAAGTTCGGCTGCGGTTTGATCCGAGCCGATCGGTATCTCTATCTCAGAGTAAATACCGCCAGCATCAAGCTTGGGAACAAGCTCCATCACCCCGACACCAGTAACCATGTCGCCCGCCAGAATCGCACGCTCTACCGGTGCGGCACCGCGCCAGCGTGGCAGCAATGAGAAATGCAGGTTTACCATCGCCAGCTGTTCAAGAAGCGAGGTCGAAATGAGCTGTCCAAAGGCGACGACAACGCCTAGATCGGCTGCTACTTCGGATACGTCGCCGACATCGTCGGTCGCGTCGAGCCCCAACTCGAGGGCAGCTGATTTCACCGGGGTTGGGCTTAGCCCGCTCCCGCGGCCGCGCCGTTTGTCAGCAGCGCTTACAACCAGTGAAATATCAAAGCCAGCCTCGTGCAGTGCCAGCAGCGGAGGCACCGCTACCTCCGGTGTACCCAAGTAGACGATTCGTTGCACCCTTTGTGGTGGGGCCTTCAGGTTCCTCACACTATTCCCAGCCTACGGAAGAGAAAGATCGCCGAAAATAGTTGAACGCTTCTTTTCGTTCATAGCGGCGAAATCGAGCTCTCGAATTGTCTTCATCGCCTCTTTGCGAGTCTCGTCGTCGAGGTGCTCGACTAGCAGGATCCCCTCTAGATGATCGAGTTCGTGTTGGAACAGGCGGGCTTCGAGATCGTCGGCTTCGATGGAGATCTCCTCGCCATCGATGTCTCGGCCGACTAGATGAATCTGCTTTGGTCGGGTGATGTCCCACGAAAGACCGGGCACCGAAAGACAACCCTCCTCATAGACCCATTCACCATCGGTTTCTACAATCTCGGGATTGATGATGACCCCCGGACCATCACCGAAATCGAAGATAAACATCCGCTTATTCACACCTACCTGGGGCGCCGCAAGCCCGATCCCAGGGGCGTCGTACATTACGGGAAACATGTCGCGCGCCAGTTTCGCGAGCTTGCCGTCGATGTTGTCGACCTGCTTTGCGGTTTCGCGCAACACGGGGTCGCCGATATACCTGATGGAGTAACGCGCCATCTTCTCAGGCTACCGTCACCGGAGTGCCCAATCCGAGCCAAGAGCCAAACGATGCGCCAGCTAGTAGTCACTATTTCGCGGCGAAGCCGTCCAGCGATTCGAAGCCACGGACCCTCGAATTGTCGTTGCCCGACGTTTACCTTCAGCTCACCGCTGATCGGGGTGTATTCGCAAGTGATCGAATCGATGCTGGAACCAAGTACCTGCTCCTGGAAGCACCGCACCCACCGCCCGGGAATACAAGGGTTCTCGACCTCGGTTGCGGCTACGGCGCCATCGCCTGCACCCTGGCGCTCCGCGCGCCAGACTCGACCGTGTGGGCGATCGATGTCAATGAACGAGCGCTCGAACTCTGCCGCAGAAACGCTCTGAAATCCGCTATCGACAACCTCGAGATCAGGCTGCCCGGCGATGTTCCAGACGACATTCGCTTCGATCGCATCTACTCGAACCCACCAATTCGTATTGGCAAAGCTGCGCTGCACGACCTGTTAGTGACCTGGCTCGATCGACTTACCAGCGACGGGCTCGCATTTCTCGTGGTACAAAAGCACCTCGGAAGCGACTCATTGATCAAATGGTTGAGTGCACAAGGCTGGCCCGCCTCAAAACTCAGCTCGCGCAAGGCCTACCGGATCATCGAAGTAGGAGCCCGCAAGTGAACCTCGTTCTGCCACCTAAAAACGCCCCTATAGGGGCGATCCTCGCTGGCAGAAGGGTTTTTGGGTGTCCGGATGGTCACTATTCGCGGAGGTGCTATGAAACAACTTGACGGCACGGCTATGAAACGGCTGCATCGCGAGTGGCGCCGAAAAACCGATGCCCGCCTGGCACAACTGGTCGAAGGGGTCCAGGGACCCTTCAACCTTGGTTCGATTTTGAGAACCGCCGCCGCTTACCGGGTCGAGCATCTCTGGATTGTGGCAACCGATACCCTGCCCACCAACCCCAAAGTCGGCAAGACTGCGCTTGGCTCCGAACGGTTTGTCCAGTGGACCGCGTGCGAGACCGCCGCTGAGGCGCTCGCTCTTGTGTCATCGGCAGGATTTCAGACCGTGGCAATAGAGTTGACCGACCGGGCAACGCCACTCGATCGGATCGACCTCGCTCCCCCAACATGTCTGATTCTGGGCCACGAAGACCGAGGGATTAGCTCGGCCACCCTTGACGCTGCCGACCGGGTGGCCTTTTTGCCCCAACTGGGCAAGATCGGATCGCTCAACGTAGCCACCGCGGCTGCAATCGCGATGTACGAGGCCCGCCGGCAAGCCCTCAACAACGGTTGAGTAACCCAAGCCTTTACCAATCGATATCGTTGCAACCAACGTGCGATTCTGGCTCGACCTGAAAGGTTGCGTGCCCGATTGAATATGTCTCTGCCAGCAATTGTCTGGCCTGGTCGAGGATTGCGTGATGGTCGGACTCCTCGGCCGCGGTCAGGTGCGCGGAGACCGACTCCATCTGCGATGTCAGTGTCCACACGTGTAGGTCGTGGACGTTGACAACGTCAGGTATCGATTCGAGATCGGCTTCAAGTTGCTCGATGTCGATATGGGCGGGCGCCGATTGCAGCAGGATACGAACCGCTCGCCTACCGAGCCGGAACGTTCGCGGAAGAATCCATAGCCCGATCACCGCACCGAACACCGGGTCGACCCAAGTCCAGCCCGTGAGCATGTAGATCACCGCCGCGACGATGACCGCTACCGATCCGAGCGTGTCGGCCACAACCTCAAGGTATGCAGCCTCTACGTTGAGGCTTTCCGATGAGCCCTCGCGAAGGATCAAGAAAACCACGATATTGGCTAAAAGGCCGAGCGCAGCGACGACAAGCATCGTGGTACCAAGAACCTCGCGCCCGTCGCCTACCAGTCTGACGATCGCTTCGTAGAGCACATAGAACGCCACTCCAAAGAGCAGTAACGAGTTGACGAATGCCGCAAGGATTTCGAGCCGGTAGAGCCCAAAGGTGTGGTGCTTGGGTGCGGTCCCCGAATCGCTCTGTTCGCTGTGGCGTACCGCCAACTGGATCGCTGCCAACGCCATTCCCAAACCCACCACATCGGTGAGCATGTGACCAGCATCGGACAATAGTGCGAGCGACCCGCTGATCACCCCGGCGATCGCTTCGACGATGAAGAAGCCGCCAATTATCAAGAATGCGACGAGCAGTCGCTTGCGATGGCGCGCGCCAGCGTGGGCGAGGCTTGGTCCGTGACTATGTCCGGCGTCTTGGTGATCGTGTGCGCTCATCCCCACCATTATCTATCGGCAACGCCACCCTCGGGGCGAGAAATCTGGCACGCTAAGAAGAGCGAGAACCACTCTCAGCGCGCCAACCCAACTACTAGAACTCCGCCGAGTCATCGGAGATACAGGCGGTCAGGCTGCTGCGAACCACTTTCGTCGCTCGGTTTTTGAGGCCCACGGGTTCGCGTGCGCCGTTATTTCCTTTGCCCAGGGGCCGGACTCGGGTCCCTGCACTATTACGGGCACCGAGCGGCCGAATACCCGTTCGATCGAGCCGCTGTCGTGAAGAATCGCCCCGACCCGACCCAAGACTTCACGAATCCGGTGCACGAAGCGCCGTCCTTGCTCGCCGACGAGCTCGCCGTGCAACCGACGCTCGGCCGACAACCAACCGTTGAGTTGGCGTTCGATATCGCCCATTGGGTTGGTTGCATCGAGGTCCCACAAGACCACGTCGACCCAATGGTCGAGCGACCATCGCGCCTCGTCAGGTGCTACGCCCTCGTACATGATTCCGGCAACCTGAGCTTCGGTGTTAAGTCGAACATCGACACGGAACCTTGCCGGATCGGATTCGTTTTCATGCAGCACCAAACTCAGGCCATAACAAGAGGTAGCGAGAGCTCTCGGCAATACCTCGAGGGCCGCGGTTATCCGTTCCGCTACCCGCCGCTCGAGTTGATCGGCCGAGATCGCGACGATCTCAGACGCTCGCTGGTCGGGGAAGTTCTCAGCCATTTGCTCTAAGCTAGCGCGCTGCAGCACGCCACGACGGGCAAGTCACCGGTTTACGAGCATCATTGGCCCAAGGCTGCTCCAACTATCGCTCGCGGATCGGCTGCACCAGCCCAACCGAGTCCGTCGCGGACGATGCAATGAGCATGGCCAAAGGTGCCGACACCGTCGAGCACGGCGATGGCATGGCCCCGGCCAGCCAGATCACTGGCCCACCCGACCGGGACGGTCGTTTCCAGCACGACCTCGACGCAGCCAGAGTCGGACCACGTATCGAACCCGGACTGCGGATCTCGATTTCGAAGCACAAAGCGTCCACTATCGATGATGGTTCCTGGGTCTTGCTCAGTCAGAAGCATCCGCGCCAGCATCTGTAACACCACTTGGGGCTGGGCATCTCCACCCATGGTGCCGAGAACCGAGTGCAATTCCCCGCCAAAGGTCGTTACGAGTGCAGGTGACAGCGTGTGTGGTGGTCGACGTCCTGGCAAATACTCGCCAGGGTGACCCTGTTCGAGCGAGAACCCAATGCCGCGATTATGCAAGAAGATTCCTGTGTCGCCAGCTACCAAGTAGCTTCCGAAATCTCTGCAGTTCGACTGAATGAGCGAGATGCCCATGCCAGTAGAATCGGTGGCACAGAGATAGATGGTTCCACCGTCGGCGTACGAATCGCCCCAGTCGACCGATTGCGTACCATCGATTCGATCGGCGCGAGGGCCCAAGCGCTCGGGCGAAATCAACGTCGGGCCGTCGGCTTGGTCTGAAAGTACCAAAGTGCGATCAAAAGCCGCGGCGCGCGACGACTCGATAAGAACATGGGCCCACGCTGGGTCAGCCGGGTCGACCGAAAGGCCGACCCGCTCGGCGATCCACGCTCCAGCGAGGCTCAGATAGCCCTGCGAATTGGGCGGCACCGTCCAAACTCGGTGTCCGAACGCCTCGATTCCGAGCGGCTCCACCCACTCAGCGTCCACCCGTTCAAGATCGTCCTCGGAGTACTCGCCGGCGCCCATCACCAATAACGCCTCGCCGAACTCGCCACCGTAGAACCCTTCACGGCCGGAATCGCTGATCGCTCGTAGGGTTCGAGCGATCCCCGGGCGCTTGACGGTTGAACCCTGCGAGATGTCTCGCAGCTCGGTGTTGTTTGCGACGTTGGCAACCGTGGTAGCAACTTTGGCTAACAACGGTGATGCCTCGAAGCCTTCACTGGCTAGTTGTACCGCCGGCTCGAGCAGCTCGGCGAACGGAACACGACCAAAGCGGTCGTGCAACGCAATCCAACCATCGACACAACCGGGCACAGGGACCGAGCTGATATCGCCCCTATGGATCATCTCGCTGTGGCCTTGGGCTCGAAGCTTCTCGGCATCTGCGCCCGCGCCCGAACGGCCAGAGGCATTGAGCACCGCCGGCGGACCCGTCTCGTCGTGAACAAGGGCGAACAGGTCGCCACCAAGCCCGCACATGTGCTGGGTTGTAACGGCCAAAACAGCGTTGGTCGCGATTGCAGCGTCGACAGCGGACCCGCCGCGACGCAGAATCTCGACACCCACCGCCGAGGCGGCCCGATCGACCGAACAGACCATTCCAGTTTCGCTTCTAACAGTTGGCATTATTGCCTTTCTCCGCCTGCGGCTCCGGCGCTTCGCTAATTCTCTTCAACTTGTGAACTCGCCCTCACTAGCGCGACGGGACTACTTTACTGGCGTTCCCCGGCCACGCAGGCCATGTTGCTTTTCTCCGCCTTCGGCTCCGGCGCTCCGCTACGTCCCTCAGGTTTGCGAACTCGCCCTTGCTGGCGCGGCGGGCTGCTCGATTGCTTCCGGCTGGCGCCCTCCGCCCTACCGCGCTCGGGCCGCCCAAAGTTGCTTCCAGTGCGCCGCGGCGGCCTCCGTGGCCTCGAACGGCCTGCACGGAGTGCAGTAATCAGGCCCCGCCCACCACACTGGCACGACCCAACCGGTTCCCGGCGCGGCCACGCACAACACTTGAGTCCGCACCCTGACGGGCACCCACCACCCCGGAGACCCGAAACAACACCAAGCGAAACCCTCCTGTGCTTCCTAGACTCGCAATGGATCGACTTCGATTCTTAGTCGACCTGAAGGTCGGCTTGCAGTTCGAAGGTATTTGCTTAGCACGCCGTGGTCAGGCGCCTTGACTAGCCAGCGGTCATCTAGCGGGCCCAACAATTGAACCGAATCGTCATCATCGAGATTGTCCACAAACTCGGCAGCCGCTTGTCCCGAGATCGTCGCCATGGCTGAAAACGGCGGAAGCTGCAAGGACCGTCTCCGCCGCTGCCCCGCCTCGCTCAGATAGGACGGGTCGGCTTTGGCCGCCGCTACCAGCACTTCGTGCTCGGGTTTGCGGGTTTGAATCAACATACGCCCACCGGCGGAACGGACTCCGAGTAGCCGGGCGGCGCGAATCAAAAGCCCAAATGCCTGTTCGGACGCGCGGTAACGTAACGCCGCTAGCTCTTGGTCGAAGTCGAGAAAGACCACAGTCTTGGCGTGGGGCACACGATGGAGCACCGCCTCGGTGCCGACGAATATGTCTGCTCCATTCAGCGGCGAATCATCGGTCCCGGTGACCTCTACCACCGGACGACCCGCCAATGCCTCGAGTTCTTCTCGGGCCCTGGTGACGCCCATCCGAAGCCTCCGAAACGTCGACGACCCACAGGCCATACAAACCACCGGTCGATCGGTCGAGCAACTCCGACAATGCAGATGGTCATCGTCATTTTGTACCAGTGCCCCCGAGCAGGTTTCGCACAATGCCAGTTCGCCACAACCTGAACAGGCGAGAAGGCGCGCTCGACCCTTGCGATTGAGGACACACACAACGGGCCCTTCCTCGCGAATTGCCCTGACCACCGGGTCGGAAAACAGTCCGGTGCGGGCCCTGTCGTCGGACCGCCGATCGATGATCTCGACCCGCGGCCAACCAGCCCGTTCGATGTTGCGTTCGGGCACGAGCAGGTCGCCCCATTCGAGGGCTTCCAAAGAGGGGTTAGGCGACGTCAGAACACAGGGGGCACCGCTTCGGCGAGCTCGTTCGATCGCCACGTCCCGAGCGCTCCATGTGGGTGTCCGCTCGTCCTGGTAAACCTCATCGTGTTCGTCGAAGACCACGACCGCAGCAAGGTCGACGACGGGAGCCCACGCGGCCGAACGAGAACCCACCACGGTGGCACCTGCAGCGGCCCGGTTCCAGCCATCGGGCATCGACGCGACCTGCACGCCAGCGTTGCTGAGCTGTCGCGACAACCAGATTGCTCGGGCCGCGCTAGGCACAAGGATGAGGGCGTTGCCGCGCCGAGCCGCTGCCAGCGCATACGGCAACGACTCCCCACGAGGCGCCAAGCGTACGACCGAACGAAGCGCCAAGAACGCCGCCTCTACCTCGCTAGCCTGTGTCGCCACGCTGCTCGAAGGTCGAACACTCGGCAGGTGCGTCACCGCTTTTGCTGGCGAAGCGACTACCAGGAGCCGACTCGGATGGCCGACCCAACGCTCGGCAGCCCAGTTGGCCAGGTCGACGATGTCAGCCCCTGGTCCGCGTCCGGTCACCTTCGTAAGCGCCCGCAGTGATACCCCGCTCGCTGGCTCCACATTATCGGCGACGATCCAGCCTCGAAGCCGTCGACCACCGAGGTCAAAGCGAACGATCGAGCCAACAACCGCTAAGTCGCGTTGAGGCTCTTTCCAGCTATCGGGAACCACGTAGTCGAAGGTCTTATCGATACCCGTGACGTCAGGCAGCACACGCACGACCCGGCCCGGGGGCCTTTCCGGGCTCTTCGCTGGCGGGTCCTCGAACTCGATCAGCCGACCCTGATCGGCTATCGGTAGTTTGTTCAGAGCCCCAGAACTGACTGAAGATCTGCGACTCGGTCGGTGTTCTCCCAAGGGAATCCCTCGCCATCGGTGCGGCCGAAATGACCATATGCGGCGGTACGACGGTAGATCGGGCGACGGAGGTCAAGATCGCTAAGAATGGCTGCTGGGCGCAGATCGAATACTTCGGTGACCGCATCGCTCAGCTTCTCAGGATCGACGGTTTCGGTTCCGAACGTTTCGACCAGAACCGACATCGGCCGGGCAACACCAATGGCGTACGCAACCTGTACTTCACAGCGCGATGCCGCCCCCGCCGCTACCAGGTTCTTGGCAACCCAGCGGGTTGCGTAGGCGGCAGAACGATCCACCTTCGAGGGATCCTTGCCCGAAAAGGCACCGCCTCCGTGGCGGGCCGAACCGCCATAGGTGTCGACAATAATCTTGCGACCGGTAAGCCCGGCGTCGCCAACCGGACCACCGATTACGAACCGGCCGGTCGGATTGATGAAGACCTCGTAATCGTCATCGGCGAAACGCTCGGGGACGACTGGGCGAATTACATGTTCGATCAGGTCCGGGCGAATCATGGTGTCGCGATCGATGCCGTCATTATGCTGGCTCGAGATCAGCACCGCTTTGAGGGCGACCGGCTTGTTGTCCTCGTATTCGAAAGTCACCTGGGTCTTGCCGTCGGGGCGAAGATAGGGAACAGTGCCCGCTTTGCGAACCTCGGCGAGGCGCTCTGCCATCCGGTGAGCGAGGTGAATCGGCTGTGGCATCAGCTCGGGGGTCTCTTCGCAGGCGTAGCCAAACATCATTCCCTGGTCGCCAGCGCCCTGCTTGTCGAACTCGTCTTGCTCGCCAGCCGAGCCCGAACGCACCTCTTCAGAGTCGTCGACGCCCTGTGCGATGTCGGCGGATTGCTCGTCGAGCGTGACCATGACACCACAGGTGTTACCGTCGAAACCAAACGATTCCCGGTCGTACCCAATGTCCTTGATGGTGTTGCGAACGATCGAGGGAATGTCGACGTACGCTTTGGTAGTAATTTCCCCTGCGACCACAGCGACACCGGTTGTTACCAGAGTCTCACAAGCGACACGGCTCATAGAGTCTTGTTCGAGAAGCGCGTCGAGAATCGAGTCGGAGATCTGGTCTGCCATCTTGTCGGGGTGGCCTTCGGTCACCGATTCAGAGGTAAATGTCCAGTTGCTCATTATTTGTTGATCTTGTCCTAGTTCTTGGGTTCTCGTGCCGCTAGTCCGGCCACAACGTGGTCGAGAACGGCTCGGGCCACAACCGATTTGTCGGAGAGCGGTACGTGCTGCTCAGCACCCTCGGCTGTGAGGATAATTACTTCGTTAGTGTCGTGCCCGAAGCCGACCTGAGGAGCGGACACATCGTTTGCAACTATCACGTCGACGCCTTTTCGGGCCAGTTTTCCGGCTGCGTTGTCGCGAAGGCTTGACGTCTCCGCTGCGAAACCGACGATCATCTGATCGGGACGCCGGACGGCGTCGACTGCTATCAGAATATCCTTAGTCGGCTCAAGCGTCACATTCGGGACTCCCCCGGACTTCTTCAGCTTCTGATCGGCCACGTCGATAGGGCGAAAGTCGGCCACCGCAGCCACCATCACCAGCGCATTGACGTGCTCGACCAAATCGAGCACAGCGCGATGCATCTGCTCGGCCGTCTCTACCCTGACCAGGTTGACGCCATTGGGTGGCTCGCGCTCGACAGTTGAAATCAGCGTCACCTCGGCACCACGTGCGATGGCCTCTCCAGCAATTGCGTAGCCCTGTTTGCCCGACGACCGGTTACCAACGAATCGCACCGGGTCGATCGGCTCGCGCGTGCCGCCGGCGGTGACCAGTAGTCGTTGCCCTGCAAGCGAGCCGTGAACACCAGCGAGTACCGCTTCGGCGGTGGCCACGATGGTTTGTGAAGCGGCAAGGCGGCCCTTGCCAATGTCGCCACCAGCAAGTCTGCCCGTTTCGGCGGGGACGACCACGACTCCGCGGTCGCGCAGCACCGCCAGATTCTCCACCACCGCTGGATGCTCCCACATTTCGGTGTGCATGGCTGGAGCGATGACAACCGGAGCAGCGGTTGCGAGCAGGGTCGCGCTGAGCAAGTCGGCCGACCGGCCGGTGCGGTGATCGCTGATGATACGGGCCGTAGCTGGAGCGACGAGCACAAGATCGGCCTCCTGCCCTAGCCGGGTGTGGGGAATCGGGTTCGAGCTATCGAAAAGCTCCATCTGAGCTGGCTCAGACCCCAATGCCGAGAAGGTTGTGCGCCCAACAAAGTTGAGCGAATCCTTGGTTAGGACGGGAATAGCGTGGGCACCGGCATTGACTAGCCGACGCAGCACCTCGATTGCTTTGTAAGCAGCGATGCCGCCACTTACCCCGAGCACGATCCGCTTTCCTGTTATGGCGTTGGCAGCAGACGCGTCGGGTGCTTCAGCCATGGTCGCTTACGACTAGAAGCGTCACTCGGCCGAGTCGTCGTCCTCGCCAGTTTCGTCGATCTCGGGTTCCTCGGGTCGCAGCATCGGCACGATAACCTCAGCACCGATTTCTTCGAAGGCAATCGATAATGCCTTTCGGGCTGTCGAGGTAATCTGGGGCGGAACCGACGAGCCGAGTCCGTCGCCAAGTTGCCCAAAGTATGAGTTGATCTGGCGAGCGCGTTGCGAGCTAAGGGTCACGAGCTTGAACTTAGAATCCGTCTTTTCGAGCAGTCCCTCGATTTCGGGACGCATGAGTTGATCGTGTTGCTGAGCCATTGGGCGCTCCTGTGGGAAACCGACCCCCAATTATACCAGTGAAGCGGCCCCGGCACATGAGTCAGCACAAACCTTTCATCGAATCAGGCTTTCGCCGAATCAGCATTGCACTTGCTCGCCGGGCTCAATTGCCGATGGTTGATCGTGTCGATAGTTTCACCTTCAGCGAAGTCATCCGAGACTGGACTCGCTTCCGATCCTGCCCAGAAACCACGTTCGGGCCGAGATCGCGCGTTCTCGCTGCCGGTACAGATCCTTTTGCTCTCGATCATGCTATTTGGGATCCTGGCGATGCGTGACCCCGACGCAGGTTTCACCAGCGATGATGGAGCATACGGCGGTCAGGTGCGAGCGCTCGAAAACGGGACTTGGGCACTTGAACGGCCCCTTGCGGTCGTTTCCGCCGACAACGAAGGTTGGGTAAACACCACCGTGTTACCCGAGGGTCCGGTTCCCTCGCCGAGACACCCGTCGCACATTTACCTACTGTCGCTGTTCGCCGACCTGTTCGGCGAGACGATCGGACTTCGACTGCCCGCCGCGATCGGAACTGCCCTTACGGCTACACTTGGCTGGAAGGTCGCCCAGGAAATCGATCAACGAGCTGGGTTGGCCGGATTTTGGATCGCAGCCCTCAGTCCCCAACTCATCAATTCCACCGCCTTGTGGGCGCACTCGATCAGCGCAATGCTCGCCGGGGTAGCAACCTGGGCTCTGCTGCGGATCCACCGTTACGGCATCCGCCCTGCCACGCTGCTCGCCCTTTCAACGGCTCTCTCAGCGGGGGTACTGCTTCGAAGCGAAGCGGTGTTTCTGGCGGCAGCATTCACTACCGCAGCCCTGATCGCGCGCCATCGCGCGCTGGCTATTTCGACCGTCGTCGCCTCGGCTGCGGCTGGCCTTGCCTTTCTCGTCGACCGTGCCTGGACCATACGAATCGTTGGTCGAGGGGTAGCGCTCGAACCAGCCACACTGGCTGAGTCTTCGGCTGGGGCATTAGCGAGTCGAGTTCCCGCAGCATGGCACATTCTTGTTGGGGTCTCGCCCAACCCGGGTCCGGCCGACCTCGCTGCGTTGGTAGGTCTGGTGTGTGTCCTGTTTGGAGCGTTTCGGCTCAGCGACTCCGAAACCGAAGCCCAGGGCTGGGTCATGCTCGGCGCAGGTACCTTCGCCTACGCCATGCGGATGATCCTGCTGGACTCCGAGCTGATCACGGGAATCATCACCGCCTGGCCGCTGGTGTTTGTCCTGTTGTTCTCAAAAGCACACAACGGTGAGATCAAACTTCTAGTCACAATTGCGATCGCGTTCACAATCCTAGTTCTGGCAACTCAGCCCAACGGCAGCGGCGGGACCGAATGGGGTGGACGATACCTGTCACCCCTGACGGTGCCACTCGCGGCGGTTGCTGCGGTCCGCGGTCTGCACTTGCTTCGTCAGAAACCGCTGTTGTTTTTGTTGCTGCTAGCGTTGCCAACAGCATCCGGGATCGTCGCTACACACCGCACCACGTCGAATGCTCGACAGGTCCTCGACTGGGTGGATCAGGTCGACTCCGAAGTGGTCATCGCCGAAGAAGACGCGCTTCCTCGCTTCGCGTGGGAATCGGTTCCGGAGGTCGCGTGGTATCGGGCGCAGCCCGAAAACCTCGAGACCTTGATAGGCAAGCTCTCAAGTGTCGGAGTTCGCACAATTCGCGTCCAAGGCTTTGCTGAAATACCGCTAGACGATCTAGAGAACTACCGCAGCGAACCCGTAGCTGATGGACTCAGATTGTTAACCCAACCGTAGTCGTGCGGCTGAAATCGTCTCGGCTAGCTCGGTGGTCGCCCGCTCGAGATCGTCGTTGATGACTGTGAGATAGCCGATCTCTTTTGCTTTTGCTCGCTCAAGGTCGCCACGTTCGATACGGGCTTTGACCTTCTCGGAGGCATCGCCTCTACCCTCGAGACGCTGACGCTGAACCTCGCGACTCGGAGTGTCTAAGAAGATCAATAGCGGACTCGCGTACTCCTTAGCGATTGCTTCGCCTCCAAAGACATCGATCTCAAAGACAACGTCGCTACCGGCAGGCGGATCGGGACCTGGAGTTCCTTGTCGGTAGTCGAGAAAGTCCACCCACTCCAAAAAGCCGTCGGCCTCGATATGCTCATCGAACTCGGCTCGCGTTACGAAGTTATAGGAGTCAATCGCTTCGCCTGGACGACGTTCGCGACACGACCAGCTACGACTAAGCCAAAGCCTCTCGTCGCGGGCCATGAGGTTCTGAACCAGCGTTCCTTTACCGACCCCACCAGGTCCGGAAATGACGATCAATAGGCGATCGTGAACGGTCTGAACCATGGAAAGACCGCTTAGGAATCGAACAGTTCGAGCAGTTTCAGCCGCTGTTGCTCGCCAAGCCCGCGAACACGCCGCGACTCTGAGATACCGATGTCTTCCATAGTTCGACGAGCCTTCACCTTGCCGACTCCAGGAAGAGACTCCAGCACGGCGAGCACCTTTGTCTTAGCGATCACCTGGTCGGCTGCTGCGTCATCAAGAACTTCGCGAAGCGTTATCGAACCCATCTTGAGGCGATCCTTCATCTCGGCGCGGGCACGCCGCACTCGAGCGGCCTTTTCCAAGGCTGCTTGTCTTTGTTCGGGCGAAAGTGTGGGGGGCATTGCCATGTGTGCACCGTATCGGCTGAGATCGACTTTCTGAGGTCGGTTGCTCGTTCAACCGTCTATGAGTCTGCCAGTGAACTACGTTCACTAGCAGAGTGGCTCACGAGATTTCAGCTATCAACCGCTCGGCTGCAGCCACAGGATCGTCGGCCTGGGTGACGGCTCGACCAACCACGATCACATCGGCACCGAGATCGAGTGCGTCGCCAGGCGCGCATGCTCGGGCCTGATCGTGGACAGGGTCGCCAGCAAATCGGATTCCTGGGGTAACACGCAAGAGCCGAGGAGCGTATGCGTAGACGTCCTTCAGGTCTGAGGCGGCGCACACAATGCCGGTACAACCGGCCTCGACGGCGAGTCCGACCCGTTTGGGCAATATGTGCTCTGGGGCATCAGCATCGGAGGTAAGGACGGTAATGGCAAGCGACTTCGGTGTGGGTAACCCGGCGTTTGAGGCACCTTCGTTGAGCCCCGCAACACCTGCTTCGAGCATCTTGACACCCCCGTGGGCGTGAAGGGTTACGTACGAAACGCCAAGTGCCCCGAGAACCCGAGACGCCTTGTGGACCGTGGTCGGAATATCGTGAAGCTTCAGGTCGAGAAACACTTCGTAACCCAGGCCGATAAGGGTGCCAATGGCGTCGGGGCCTGCAGCGGAATAGAGCTCGAGACCAATCTTGGCGATACCGAAATACGGCGACATTGCTTTGCCGAGCCGAACGGCAGCGACGAGGTCATCGACATCGAGAACAAGAGCGAGCTTCGAGCGCATTTCGTCGGATACGGCGGTGGTTTCAGCCATGGGTTTCTCCTGGGCAACTTCGTTGGTAATTGGCGTTCTGAGATGGTCAGGCTATCGGTGGTTCGCTCAGCTCACTTGTGATGGGCTGCGCCGATGAGCTCGCCGAGATCTGTCACTTGGTGCTCGGCACACCATCTGGAAACTTCATCGACAAGCCGGCCCGTTGTGCGAGGATCTGCGAACGTTGCCGTTCCGACCTGCACAGCCCGAGCTCCAGCGAGGAGGAATTCGATGACGTCAAGTCCAGACGCTACTCCCCCGACTCCCACGATGGGCAGATGCGGAAGAACTTCGTGTACGTCATAAACCGCTCGAACCGCTATCGGCTTTATCGCCGGTCCGGAAAGGCCGCCCCGGCCCGCGCCGAGCAATGGCCGACGAGACTCGACGTCGATCACCATCGCCGCGACGGTATTGATCAGGGTCACTGCTTCGGCGCCGGCATCGGCGGCCGCTACAGCGATAGGAACGATGTCGGTGATATTTGGGCTGAGCTTCGCCCAGCGAGGGCGCCCACAGGATTCAGTGGCTCTGATTACCTCATCGGTGGCCGCGGCGGAGTGAGAAAACATGCGCTTCTTGTCTTCCAAGTTCGGACATGAAATATTCACCTCAACCGCGACAACTTCGGGCGGCGCGTATGCCATCTTGTCAGCGGCCCGCTCGTATTCACCGACTGTGCGGCCCCAGATGCTGGCCACCACACGTGCGCCTGTGGCGACAAGTTTGGGTAGCTCATCTTCGAGCCAGCGGTCGATTCCTGGCCCCGCGAGCCCAACGCTGTTGACCATTCCTCCCGCCGTCTCGTGTACCCGTGGAGCGGGATTCCCCTGCCAAGGTTCGGGCGACAACGACTTTGTTACCACCGCCGCTAATGCTGAAAGGTCGAGGTAGCTAGTTAGCTCTGCCCCGTAGCCAGCTGTTCCCGATGCGGCCATTATCGGATTTGGAAAACTTAGCGAAGCGACCGTGGTGGTCAGGTTGACGGCCGATTGAGTCGGCGGAGCGTTTCGCCGTAGGAGTTTCAGTGCTCCGCTCCCGCCGCGTGGTACTCCTGAAGCGAGCGAACCTCAAGGTCGAGGCGTTGCCAGTCGGCCATGCCGCGAGCTGCTGCGAGTCCGGCTGCCCCGGTGGTGAGCAAGGGAACACTTGCTCTTCCCGCAGCATCGCGGATGTGTCCTCCGTCGGCGCGTGGGCCGCGACCCCTGGGACTATTGATAACAAGACTCACCTGCCCAGAGTCGATCAACTCGACCGCATCGATACCATCTTCGCCAAGTTTCGCGACGACAGTATCCACCGAAATCCCCACCGAACCCAGCGCTTCGGCAGTGCCTTTGGTGGCAGCGATCCTGAATCCAAGGTTCTCGAGTACTCGTGCCGCCTCGATACCGATGGGCTTGTCGCGGTCGGCGAGCGATAGGAAGACCGTGCCGCTGGTGGGCAGCGGCCCCCCGGCCGAGATTTGACTCTTGGCAAACGCCAAGCCGACAGTGCGGTCGATGCCCATCACCTCACCGGTCGAGCGCATCTCGGGTCCGAGAACCGCATCGGCGTCGGGGAACCTATTGAAGGGCAGCACCGCCTCCTTTACCGAAACGTGCAGCGAGTCTACTCGCGGCCGCACTAGCCCTTCGCCGCGCAGAGCCGCCAGGGTAGCGCCCACCATCACTCGCGCTGCGATTTTGGCGAGCGGGACGCCGGTTGCCTTTGCAACAAAGGGGACGGTGCGAGAAGCCCGAGGATTCGCCTCGATAACAAATACTTGACTGCCCTTAACAGCGAACTGCACATTGATTGGGCCCACGACCTCGAGTTCGGCAGCGATTCGACGCGTGTACTGCTCGATGACCTCGATCGTTTCTAGCGACAGGTTCGGTGGCGGGATAACACAAGCGCTGTCACCCGAATGAACCCCAGCCTCCTCGACGTGCTCCATCACCGCGCCGATAAGAACCTCGCCAGTCGAATCTCGCACCGCGTCGATGTCGACTTCGGTGGCGTCTTCTAAGAATCTGTCGATCAATACCGGACGCTCAGCGGAGAGACCGCCCTCGATTCCGAGACTGCCGAAGCTAGCTAGAGCGGCCATCGCCTTTTCGAGGCCCTCATCGTCGTAGATGATTTCCATGGCTCTGCCACCGAGCACGTACGACGGACGAATCAGCGCGGGGTATCCGATTCGCTTCGTAATCTCAAGAGCGCGACTCAACTCGGTTGCGGTCCCACCGGCTGGCTGGGGTATTTCGAGACGCGCACACAGCGAGTTCCAGTGTTCGCGGTCTTCGGCGAGGTCGATCGAATGCGGACTGGTGCCCAGCACTAGCTGCTGCGGCAATTCCGACGCCAGCTTTAGGGGGGTCTGGCCGCCCAGCGACACCACGATGCCCTCGGGCTTTTCGGCCTCTATGATGTTGCTGACATCCTCGAGCGTGATCGGCTCAAAGTACAGGCGATCGCTGGTGTCGTAATCGGTCGACACGGTCTCGGGATTGCAGTTGACCATGATTGTTTCGTAACCGGCTGCCCGCAGCGCAAAGCTGGCGTGCACGCAGCAATAATCGAACTCGATGCCTTGCCCAATGCGATTAGGTCCAGATCCAAGAATCAATATCTTCGATTTTGAGCTTGGCCTCACCTCGTCTTCCACCTCGTAGGTGCTGTAGTGATACGGGGTGTCGGCCTCGAACTCTCCCGCGCAGGTATCGACGGTTTTGTAGGTGGGTAGTACCCCTGACACAATGCGAGCGGAGCGTACAACCGACTCTTCGCAGTCCCACAAATACCCCAATTGCGCGTCGGAGAAGCCGAGTTGTTTGGCCCGCTTCCATGCCTTTGGGGTCATTGCTTCCATGTCGAGTTGTTCGAGATGGATGCGCTCTTCGGTGATGCTAAGCATCTGGTCGAGAAACCAGGGATCGATCATGGTCGCGGAGTAGAGTTCGTCGACCGTGACGCCACGCCTCAGCAACGCCTCGAGTTGAAAGATCCGGTCGGGTGTAGCGATGTCGGCTTGACGCAACAGATCCGATGTTTCGACCCCGTCGGTCAGCATCTCGGCGGGATCAGCATTCAACCCGTTGCGCCCAAGTTCGAGTGAGCGCAGCGCTTTCTGGAGCGATTCGGGAAAGGTTCGCCCAATCGCCATCACCTCACCGACCGCTTGCATTTGGGTACCGAGCACACCGGAGGTTCCCGGGAACTTCTCGAATGCCCAACGAGGAATCTTTGTAACCACATAGTCGAGCGCGGGTTCAAACGATGCCGGAGTGGCCTTGGTTATATCGTTGGGGATCTCATCGAGGGTGTAACCAACCGCCAACTTTGCGGCGATTTTGGCGATCGCAAACCCGGTGGCCTTAGAGGCCAAAGCAGACGAGCGCGACACCCGCGGGTTCATCTCGATCACGACAACTTCGCCGCCCTCGGGATTCACCGCGAACTGCACGTTCGATCCACCGGTTTCGACGCCGACTCGGCGAATGATCTTAAACGCAGCATCGCGCATGAACTGATACTCGACGTCGCTGAGTGTCTGCGCTGGAGCGACGGTGATCGAGTCACCGGTGTGAATGCCCATTGGATCGAGGTTTTCGATCGAGCAGATCACAACGCAGTTGTCGGCCTGGTCGCGCATCACCTCGAGTTCGAATTCTTTCCAGCCGCGGATCGATCGCTCGACGAGGACCTCGGTTATCGGGCTTGCTTCAAGCCCAGCCCTTGCCGCTTTTTTGAACTCTTCGGCAGTAGTTGCAAACCCGGTGCCCTTGCCGCCCAAGATGTAGGAGGGTCGAATTACGATTGGCAACCCGATCTCGTCCATCATCAACAGCGCCTGGTCCATTGCATTGTCAACCGCAGCTGACTTGGTTTCGCCAGCACCCTTGGCAATTCTCGAAGCTGGCACTGCGAGCCCGATGTCGGCCATGGCCGCTTTGAACTGTTCTCGATCTTCGGCGGTTGCGATCGCCTCAGCATTCGCGCCGATGAGCATCGTGTCGTTGGCTTCGAGAACGCCCGCAGCAGATAGTTCCATTGCGAGATTCAGCGCGGTCTGTCCACCCATCGTTGGCAACACGGCGTCAGGTTTCTCTCGCTCAATTATCTTGGTCACGACCTCAAGATCCAGCGGCTCTATGTAGGTCGCGTCGGCGAACTCAGGATCGGTCATGATCGTCGCCGGATTGGAATTGGCAAGGATTACGCGAAAGCCCTCTTCGCGCAGCACCCGACAAGCCTGGGTACCCGAATAGTCGAACTCACACGCCTGGCCGATGACGATTGGGCCAGAGCCGATTATGAGAACCGACTCAATATCGTTTCGACGCGGCATTAGTGGTGCATCCCTAGATCATCTCCTAAAGAGCGCTGAGATTGGACTTGAAGGGTCATGAGTGTTCATCCATCATCTTGGCAAACTCATCGAACAAGTATGCCGACTCGTGCGGACCCGGGCTCGCCTCGGGGTGATACTGCACACTAAAGGCAGGGACCTCGGTGCTGCGGAGTCCTTCGACGGTGTCGTCGTTGAGATTCACGTGAGTTACTTCGATGCCCTTGACGCCAGCGCAGTCAACGCAATAGTTGTGATTTTGGCTAGTAATGGCGATTTTGCTGGTGTCGCTGGTGTTGCCAGCGCCGTTTGCAGACCCCAACAGGCTTCGCACCGGATGGTTCCCGCCGTGGTGCCCGAAGCGAAGTTTGTAGGTAGTGCACCCTAGAGCCAGCGCCATCAGCTGGTGGCCAAGACAGATTCCAAAGATTGGCACCTGGCCCAACAGGTTCTCGATCGCCAGCCGCGCGTAGTCGACAGGTTCCGGGTCGCCGGGACCATTCGACAAGAAAACTCCGTCGGGCTTGCGGGCCAGAACGTCGCTGGCCGTCGTCGAAGCAGGGACTACTTCGACCGTGCCCAGATCGGCCAGTTTCGCCACGATGGTCGACTTGATTCCGAAGTCATACGCAACGATGCGCCGGGGCACCTCAGAGTGATGTGTGTACGCCTTGTCACATGTCACCGTGGACACTAGGTCAACTCCCAGAGTCTCCGGTACGCCAGCAACCGCTGCCTTGAGGCTTTGCTCGTCGGCGGTTCCGAAGGCAGCGGGCATCGCGCCCGCACTTCGAATATGGCGCGTTAGCCGCCGGGTATCTAGCCCCGCAATTCCGGGCAAGTGATGTTTCGCCAGCAGGCTTGACAGCGAAGCGGTAGCGCGCCAGTTGCTGTGGCGTCGAGCCAAGTCTCGCACAATGATGCCTCGACAGAACACCTTCTGGCTTTCGTTGTCGAGATCGACCACGCCGTAGTTACCAATATGCGGATAGGTGAAGGTGATGATCTGCCCTGCGTAGCTCGGATCGGTTATTACCTCTTGGTACCCCGCCATGACCGTGTTGAACATCACTTCGCCGGTGGCGATACCAGACTCGGGGAACACGCCGATCGCCTCGCCTTCGAAGACGGTGCCGTCGGCGAGAACCAGCAGTGCCTCCTCTATCTCATTCGAGTTACTCATCGGGTTGCCTCGCTGTCGACGACGACCGCTTCGCCGTGCAGGATCGTGTGGCGGACTTTGCCCCGTACCGAGCGCCCCTCGTACGGACAATTGCGACTCTTACTAGCGAGCGCTGAGGCATCGATGGTCCATTGCTCCTGCGGATCGAACACACAGAGGTTCGCGGGCTGGCCAGCCTCGACCGGACGGCCGTGGAGGTCGCTGCCCGCAATCTGTGCAGGTCGCCAGGACATCAGACCAATCACGGTTTCGATAGGCAGATCCAGTTCGGTAACCGCTAACGCTAGGGCGGTCTCTAGGCCGAGCATCCCAGGGGGCGCCGAGTCAAAGGGGCGTTCCTTTTGGTGCTTTGCATGCGGGGCGTGATCGGTCGCGATCGCGTCGATCGTGCCATCGCCAAGGCCAGCCCTGACCGCCTCTACATCGCTGATTGGTCGCAGCGGTGGATTCACTTTGTAGACCGTGTCGAAGGAGTCACAGCAGCTATCTGTGAGGGTGAAGTGGTGGGTCGTGGCCTCGGCCGTCACTGCGATACCTTCGGCTTTCGCTGCACGCACCAACTCTATGGAACGAGCGGTGGACAGGTGCTGAAGGTGCAGCCGTGCCCCGGTCACTCTGGCTAGGGCTAAGTCGCGCATCACCATCAGCTCTTCGGCAACGGCCGGTTGACCTGGAATACCGAGCCGACTCGATCCTTCTCCTTCGTGCATGAATCCACCTTGCGATAGGGCCAAAACGTCGCAATGTTGCGCCAGAACTACAGATCCTCCCCCGGTGAAGGGGGCGAGACCAAGCGAATATTCGAGCGCCCGTTTCATGACCATGTCGTCCTGCACGCCGGAGCCGTCATCGGTAAAGATCCGCACACCCAACTCGGCGAGCTCAGCCATAGGACTGAGTTCCGCGCCTTTGCGGCCAACGGTTATCGACGCTGCGGCGATGATATCGGTGAGCGCGGCTCGGCCCATTGAGAGCACGTCGCGCACCACGCTCGCGCAGTCCATCGCCGGCGTCGTATCGGGCATTGCGACCAACGCTGTGTAGCCGCCGAGCGCGCCCGCTCGCGAAGCGGTTTCTATCGTCTCGGCATCTTCGTTGCCCGGCTGGCGTAGGTGGGTATGCAGATCGACGAAACCCGGCGACACAATGCACCCCTCGGCATCGAGAGTCCGCCGGCTGGATAGATCCTCTCCGACCGCCTCGATAGTGCCGTCATTGCCGACCAGCACATCGGCCCGACGTGACCCTCGGGCATCGATGATAGTGCCACCTCGTAAAACAAGAGAGTCGGTCACAGCGACTTCGCCAAGGAATCGGCCGTCGTATCTTCAAGCTCAGAGCCACTTGCCAGCAACAAGAACAACACCGCCATTCTTACGGACACTCCATTGCTAACTTGATTGGTTATTACAGCCCTTGAATCGTCAGCTGCTTCGGCAGAAATCTCCACGCCTCTGTTCATTGGTCCGGGATGCATGATCAATGCTTCGTCCGGAACCGCTGTTAGGCGCTGGGCGGTGAGCCCATAGCATGAGCTGTACTCGCGTAAGCTCGGGATTAGTCCATCGCTTTGTCGTTCGAGTTGCATGCGAAGTAGGTAGACGGCGTCGACCGTAGGAAGGACCGCGTCGAGGTCGTGGGAGACCTTGACAGGCCAACCTTCAACGCTCGGCGGCAAAAGCGTCGGAGGCGCAACAAGCGTGACTTCTGCGCCAAGCGCGCTGAACGCGGCGATGTTAGATCTGGCGACCCGACTGTGCTTGATGTCGCCCACGATGGCGATATGGCGGCCCTCGAAATCGCCAAGATGCTTTCGAATCGTGAAGCAATCGAGCAAGGCTTGAGTTGGGTGTTCGTGCCATCCGTCGCCCGCGTTTATCACCGAGGCAGCGACCCAATTCGTGATCTGCCAAGGCACACCAGCCGATCGATGCCGAACTACGATCGCGTCAATTCCCATCGCGGCGAGCGTCTCACAGGTATCGCGCAACGACTCACCCTTGTTTGCCGATGAGTTGCTGACACTAAAGTTCATGGTGTCCGCCGACAACCGCTTTGCCGCGGCTTCGAACGATAGGCGGGTGCGAGTCGAATCCTCGTAGAACAGCCAGGCAACGGTCTTGCCGCGCAGTACCGGCACACGGGGGATGCGACGACTGCTCACCTCGTCGAACGACGCCGCCAGCGTCAGGACCTCTTCGATCCCTTCGCGGCCGAGGTCCGCTACACACAGCAGGTGACGGGCACTCACTTTTTGACCTCGCCCAGCTCAACCCCATCGAGGGTTACGTTTACCGCCTCGTCACGGCGGGTGGGAATATTCTTGCCCACAAAATCAGGCCGAATCGGCAGTTCGCGGTGGCCTCGGTCGATCATCACCGCCAGTTGAACCGCTCTTGGTCGCCCAAAGTCTGTGAGAGCGTCGAGTGCCGCACGAATGGTTCGTCCGGTAAAGAGAACATCATCAACTAACACGACAACGCGTTTGGTCAGGTCGCCAGGGATCTCGGTGACCTCTTCGGGCATGACCGGACGTAGTCCAATGTCGTCACGGTAGAACGCGACATCGATGGTTCCAATCGCCACGTCAGTCTCGCCAATCTCGCTAAGCGCCGAGCTAAGAAGTTGGGCGATCGGCACGCCACCTGTCTGAAGCCCAATTAGCACGACATCGCTGAGGCCGTGGTTTCGCTCGATAATCTCGTGCGCCATTCTTCTGACCGCGCGCTCCATGTCGTCGGCCGACATAAGTGTGGATCGGGCGACAAAGGTTCCGCCGAATGGTGGCGCCATTCTTCGTTCGCGTTCTGCCACTGCTGCTCCTAACCGTGCGAGCCTCACTGGACCCACTTCACGATCGGGAGACGACCCTAACGCTTCTTCGATGATGGCGAGACCATGGGGGTGGGACTTTATGGCAAGCCAGATATGGTCTTTAGGCGGAATAGGGGCCCGAGATCGTTCACTCGGAGGACCTGGTTCAATGACATTTGCAATCCGTCGCGCGGTACACGACCATCCCGGTTGGAGTCCCGACGGCACCTACGGCAACGCCCGAGAACAACGGGTCTGGCAGATACTAGAAGACGGAATCTGGTTAGCAGACTTCGACACCGAGTCAGCGGCCCGGTTGGTTGTTGCTGACCTTGACCCGGCGCAGGCACAGCCGGATTTGCTCGACGTCAGCGACGATGGCAGTTAAACAACTTCGTTAGGCAGTTCAACTATTGAGGCGGCCCAGATCTGGTTGTCGTCTGTTCGGCCGATGTCGATTATCTCAAACCCTGCACTTTCTAGAATTGAGCCGGAGGCCAGGTTTGCGACCGACGTTGTCGCCATCAGCGTTTCAAGTCGGAGGGTCGTGCGAGACCATCGCGAAACCAGCTCGAGAGCCCGTTTGGCATAACCCTTGCCGCGATGTTCGCCGGCCACCCAGAAGCCGACGAGAGCCGCGCCTCGCGCCCAATCGAATGGACCAAGACCGATCTCGCCAACCACCACTGTTGGTGAATCGACCTCAGCCATGACCAAGTCGATCGCCACGCCGGAAATCTCCCGCTCCACCTGCCCCTGAATCCACTTCGCAGCGTGGCCTGGCGACCGGTTGGGGGGCACCTCGCAATGGCTTTGGATGGCTGGGTCCGCCCATGCGGCCGCCAAGTATGGAGCGTCGCCCAGCGCCCACGGTCGCAGACGCAGAACGCCGTCACTCAACTCGGGATCTGGGTTCTGGCTACGGGTCTGCGACATCACCACGGATCTCGACGGCGAGGTGAGCGAGGACGCCATTTACGAACCGGCCAGAGCTCTCGGTCGAGTACTGGCTCGCCAACTCGACCGCTTCAGAAACGACGGCAGCGGTCGGCACATCGAGCCGCTCGACAAGCTCAAAGACAGCCATGCGTAGAAGTGTTCGATCGATGGCGGGCATGCGGTCAACCGTCCAGTCCACTGCCGCCGCACTGAGCTCAGTATCGATACGATCCTGCAATTCGGTGACACCACGAACGATGTCTGATGCGAACTTCGGTAAGTCGATTTGTTGAGCCTCGAGAACTTCCAGAGGGTCCACGCCGCGAATGTCGGCCTCGTACAGCACGCTGAGCGCCTCTTCACGAGCCTCGTGGCGAGACCCAATACCACCAACCATACGAGCGCTACGCCCGACTCAAATAGTCGCCGCTGCGGGTATCGACCTTCACAACTTCGCCCGGGTTCACAAATAGTGGCACCTGAACAACAAGACCCGTCACCAGCGTTGCCGGCTTAGTGGCGCCCGAGACCCGATCGCCCTGCAATCCGGGCTCAGTCTCGGCTATCTTAAGTTCAACCGCCGCCGGAAGGTCGACTCCCACGATCTCGGTGCCGTACATCTGCAGCACGGCGTTGTTGTTCTCGAGCAAATAGTTGATCGAATCGCCAAGAGCGGACGGTTCTACGGTCATCTGATCGTAGGTTTCGTTGTCCATGAAAACGTACGAGTCGCCATCGCGATACAGAAACTGCATATCTCGTTTGTCGATCATGGCTCGCTCGACCTTCTCGCCTGCTCGAAACGTTCGCTCGATATTGGCGCCGGTGCGAGCATTGCGAAGCGTCGTTCTAACAAAGGCATGACCCTTGCCAGGTTTCACATGCTGGAAGTCGACTACCTGAAACAGGTTGTTGTCGATATCTAGATGCATCCCGTTTTTAAGATCGTTGGTTGTAATGGTCGACATGACGGGTTGTCCTCTACTGAACTGGCTTGGGGCTCTTGGAATAGTTGGTTAAGGCTCGGTAACCATCGCCGGTAACGACCACGGTGTCTTCGATGCGAACCCCACCAACGTCAGGTAAGTAAACACCGGGTTCCACCGTGATGACATAGCCCGGCTCAAGAATGCTCTTAGATGTGCGAGATACCGCCGGCGCCTCGTGGATGTCAAGACCTACCCCGTGGCCTGTGCCGTGCATGAACGCGTCGCCATAACCAGCATCGGCAATAACGGTTCGACAGACTTCATCGATATGGCTAGCAGCGACGCCTGGGGCGACAGCTTCGCAACCCGCTGCCTGCGCTGTGGCGACTAGATCAAAGAGTTCACGCCGCTCACCAGCGATTCTTCCTATCGAAAACGTCCGGGTCATGTCGGAGTGGTAGCCATCGAGGAGCGCTCCGAAGTCAACCACTACAAGATCACCGGACCCGATCGCCCTTTGGCTCGGTCGCGCATGCGGAAGCGCGCTGTTCGGGCCCGACGCTACGATAGTTTCGAACGACCTTTCCGCAGCGCCCAGGCGACGCATCGCAGTGTCGAGTTCGAGGCCGAATCGCTGTTCGCTCGGCGATTCATTCATCAGTGCCACGACTTCGCCTAGTGCTTCATCAGCAATCGCGCACGCCTGCTCGATTCGACAAACCTCACCGTCGTCTTTCACGAGGCGCAGGTCTTCGACCAGATTCGTGGTTGGCAACAGTTTCTGGGGCAATACTTCGGCTAGCCCTCGGTGCTGCTCCCAGGTGATATTGCCAGCTTCGAAACCCACCGACCAGCCGTCGCCCAGCCGCTCTTGGAGCAGGCTAGCGATACTTGCCGTAGCGGTTACCAAGGCTAGCTGGCACTCGATTCCGGCGGCCTGTGTCTGCAATGGTGCCTGTTCGCGGTAGCGGCCGTCGGTCAACAAAAACGCCTCATCGCGGGTTACCAACAAGGTTGCGAACGACCCGGTGAATCCGGTGAGATAGCGAACGTTGGTCAGCGTTGTAATCAGCGCGGCATCAAGCGAATCTTGATCGAGCCGAGCACGAAGCTTCACGAGCCTGTCCGCAACCAGCACTGGCACTAGTTCGGTCACCGGGCACCATGTCGATCATGGTTCATCAGCGCTAACGCGTCGACCAGGATCGAACGTTCGATACCGGTAACTAGCTCGACACCATCGGCGCCGTCTAACACAAACGTTATTCCGTCGAGGGCCTTCTTGTCGCGAGCGAACAGCTCGACGACTCGCTCTTCGTCGACAGCGCTTGGCAAAGAGGCGCTGAGGTCATAGCTCGCAATTACTCGCCGGTGCTCCTCGACACGTTCGGTACCAATTCGACCGAGAAGACAAGCCAATTCGGCTGCATAGACGAGGCCGATGGCTACCGCTTCACCGTGACGTAGGTCGTAACCGCCCAGAGTCTCAAGGGCGTGCGCCAGCGTATGGCCGTAGTTGAGGATGGCTCGACGGCCTTGTTCGCGCTCGTCGGATGCGACAACATCCGCCTTGATTCGAATACATGCCGCGATCCGCTCATCGAGCGGTAGACCGTCGAGTTCCTCGCCGGTGAGAAAGTGGTATTTGGCCAGCTCACCCATGCCACTGCGGAACTCTCGCTCCGGTAAAGAATCGAGGGTCTCGGTATCGCATAGCACCAGACTCGGCTGCCAGAACGCTCCGACCAGATTCTTTCCTTCGGGAAGGTTCACACCCGTCTTACCGCCGATCGCCGCGTCGATCTGACCAAGAAGGGTCGTTGGCACGGTTACGAACCGTATGCCGCGGTGATAGACGGCC
Source organism: uncultured bacterium (assembly GCA_965524675.1). Lineage (GTDB taxonomy): Bacteria > Actinomycetota > Acidimicrobiia > Acidimicrobiales > SHLQ01 > CALLQB01. The sequence goes on along the minus strand of CBERPN010000001.1, from coordinate 24,524 downwards.
GCCGCGAAACCGGCAAGATCGGTTACCACGCCACCGCCGATGCCTACGATTAGATCGTTGCGGGTAAACCCAGCGATGGCCAGCGTGCGACAGATCGATTCCACCGTGGCGAGGTTCTTGGCCCCCTCGCCGTCGGGAATGATTATTGTTTGGCTCTCGACGCCCGGGTCGACTGTTACCGCAATATTTTCTTGAGTAATGATGGCAACCCTGCGGGCACCTGCGGGAAGCAGCTCGCCAAGTCGATGACGAGCTCGGCTTCCGACCACCACAGGGTAGGAACGCTCGCCCAAATCGACATTGAACTCGATCATCGCGACCGGCCGGGAGTCAACACCATATCGATCCAGTCTAGTGTCCTGTATCAGACTAGGCCTGTGACCAACTGCTCAGCGAACAAAATGGTGATGATCGTTCCGATTGCGAGCGAAGGCCCAAAGGGGAGGGTTCTGTTGATCGCTCCGGCCATAGCAGATTCGGGCTCGGAGCCATCAAGCTCGAGGTCAGGATCGGGTAGCGGGTCATAGCCGAGCTTGCGAGCGATGAGCAGCACCACACCGCCCGCCACCGAAATCAAGCTAGCCAATATCAACGATGTCAATACCAGGTTGATTGTGTTCAGTATGGATCCCGATGAGTTCCAACCAAGGAACAGGCCAAGTATTAGAGCCAGTTTTACATCTCCAAATCCCATTCCCGCTGGGAGGGCTAGGTGTAGTGCCAAGAGCAGCCCGCTATAGAGCAGCGCTCCCGCAATCGCTACCCAAATCAATCGAGGATTCTCGTAGTAGAGCGAAACCGCGATGATCAACAGCGACGAAGCGCCAAGCGTTGGGAAGGTAATTCGATCCGGAATCCGATACAGGTAGAGATCGGTAACCGACACCGCCACTAGCGATGCGAACAAGACTAGATGCGGTATCAGCACCGGCCAGGCATCAAACCGCAACGCCGCGGCTACAAATAGAGCCGCAGTCGTAAGCTCGACGGCCGGGTAGGCGATCGAGATCCGCTCGCCGCAGTGCGTACAGCTCCGCCGCTGGCGGACCCACGAGACGACGGGGATAATCTCGCCAAGCGCGAGCGAGCAATCGCAACCAGGACAAGCCGGGCCCGGACTGAACACCGGCAGCATTTCGGGAACTCTGGTTGTGACCATCGTAATGATTCCGCCAACCATTAGGCCGAGTGGGATCACAGCGATGACTGAAACGGACGAAGCACTCATCGGTTCGTTCCTAAGGATCTGGCGGGATAGATCTATCTACTCGGCCAACAGCCAAACAACTACCCTCCCGGACTACTTGTCGGACCTACCAAGGAACTTCATGAGCAAGCCACGGTCGACCGATTCTTCTTCGGCCTCGGCGGTGTCAGCGACAGCTGGCATGGTTTGTGCGGGAGCGTCAGCGCGTGCGGCTTCGGCTACTGCCTTAGCGGCAGCAGGGCTGAGGCTCGCCAGCTGACGTTCCATATCGTTGCCGTCGTCGGGGACTGGAACAGGCTCGGGCATTGGTACCGGGGCAGCCTCCACGACCGAAGCCTCGACGTCGGTGGACTCTTGACCCTCAACCTGAGCAATCGGAGCGGCCGGAGGTGCAGGAATTTCGTCGGCAATTTCAGCTTGAGCGACCGGAGCTGGTGGCGGAGGGGGGAATGCGTCATCGCCAGTTGCCATGGCAGGAGCAAGAGGAGAAGCGATTTCCTCAACGACCGGTGGAGGCGGCGGCGGAGGCGGCGGCGGAGCAGTCTCTTCCGCCATAGGAGCGGGCGGAATTGGTGTACTTTGCCCGTCGCCCCAGGGAACGACACCTTCAAGACTCGGAGCAGGCCACTCGGTGGGTGCACCCTCGGCGATCGCTGATTCATCGGGAACCGGCGTGACGAAAGGATCGGCTGCTGCTGGGGCGGCGAAGGGGTCAATCGATTCCGCCGATGGGGCGAAATGATCGACAGGCTCAATTGGAGCATCGATTGTTCCGGCGAAAGGGTCGCCGACAACGCTCTGGGCGGGTTCGGGAAGTGGATCAGCCTCAGGTTCGATGACAGCGTCAGCGACGGCGAACGGATCGAGGGGTTGAGCCTCGGGCTCGACGTCTACTTCGACTGCCAAGATCTCGGCTTGCGCTGCAGCAGCTTCGCCAGATTCCGCTACTTCGACGGCCTCCGGTACTACCAGTTCTGGGTTGGTTCCGACCTCTGCCACACCCTGGGACACGAGATCGTTTGCACGACGAAGCGACTCGAGTTCGCCAAGCTCGAACGAAGTAGCGAGGTTGGCGACTGAGGTTCCTGCACCAATCGAGGCAAGAACCCGCCACTGATCGCGAGAAAGCGTCACCGATTCGTTATCGATGTCCGAGCAGAGCGTCATCCAGCATTCAATACCGGGGACGTTCTCTTCGATGGCCTCTAGCTCGGCAAGCATCGCAGTTGAGCTGGCGAGTGCCTCTTCGACATCGGCAGGGTCCTGAGCATCGGCTGGGACGAGGTCAGCAAGGAAGGTGAAATCTCCTTCCACAAACCGCAAGACCTGAAACAAGCCTTCGGTAATGTCGCTCGAGCCGGTCGATGGGTGGGCACCTAGGTCTAGGTCGGTCGCTACGATAGCGCCCTCCTTTACCCAGATGGTGCCGGATCCGCGGTCGCCCATGAGTTCGAGCTTGCCCGTCTTTTCGCTCGACGCCAACAGGCGAAGAACGTCAGGCAATGCGAATGTGTCGATTGTTCCTTGTAGAGCCACGATACCTCCGAAGCATATGACTTCTGAACAGATCGGCACCGCCGAACCAAACTTCAACAATCCAAGAAAACAATTCTGTGACGACTACTGACCTCGTAGTCCTCGAGATTCGCATTCAGCAGGGCACTAGCTGGCTTCTTCGCTCTCTACAACGGCGAGCATCGTTGTTATCGGAGCTTCGAGACCGGTCCAAATGAAGAATTGGGTAGCAGCTTGAAATACCAGCATCGATAGCCCGTTCGCCACCTCGGCACCCGCCGACTCGGCCGCGTCGAGCCATCGCGTTCGGTGCGGTGCGTAGATGAGATCTACGACGAACTGTCCGGCCCGAAGCCGCGCTGGATCACACGGCATTTGGCGGCTCTTATCGCCGTGCATCCCCAACGGAGTGGCGTTGACGACAAGGTCCGCAGTAGCTATGTCGGATGCTAGCCCGACTCGCGCTACCCCTCCTCCTAGCGCAACTGCGCGAGCGGCCGCTTCGGGCGATCGATTTACAACAACGATCTCTCGCGCCCCGTGCCGGGCCAAGGCCTCCACCAAAGATCGCGCCGCTCCGCCGGCACCGAGCACGACCATGCAGGAGTCAACAACATCGAAACCAAAGTCGTGGGCAACAGCCTTCACAAACCCGTCACCATCGGTATTAGACGCTCGTAAAACCCCCGCCTGGTTCACGACACAGTTCGCGGCACCCAATGCTGCAGCCGAAGCCGAAACCTCATCCACCAGCGACAGGATCGCTTCTTTGTGCGGCATCGTCACAGAGAACCCAGTAATGTCGAGAGTCCGAACCGAGTCGACGAATCCGGTCAGGTTCTGGGCTACGACATCGAACGCTACGAACACTTGGTCGACTTCGGTCTCGGCGAAGGCAGCGTTATACAACGCCGGTGACAGCGAATGGCCTACGGGATGTCCAATCACAGCGGCTAGCCGTGTAGAACCCGTAATTCTCACGGAGTCAGCAGTAACCCTTCTCTTGACAGATCGCTTTCGCAGCGCTGAACTCGGCGTTGGTGGTAGCAAATGTGTGCGCACCGGCGACGCCACCTTCGTCGGTGAGCACGTAGAAGAACCAGTCGCCCTCTTCAGGTGACAACGCTGCCTCAATCGATTTCTGGCCAGGTGCCGAGATCGGCGTGGGAGGGAGGCCAACGTTTTCTACGAAGCGGGTGTTGTAGGGAGACGGATCGTCAAGGTCGCTCTGTAAGAGCGGCTCGCCGGGTCGTTTCTCTACCGCATAGCGGGTGGTGGCATCGATACCTAGCGACGACCCTGAAAGTAGCCGGTTGTAAATAACTCGTGCGATCTTCGGCCGATCGCCGTCGACCAGGGCTTCCTCTTCGATCAGCGACGCAATAATGATGATGTCGTAGTCGCTAAGAAGCAGCTCACCAGCCGCATCTGGCAAAGCTGCGCCCGTCGAGGCAAATGCGGCTTCATAGCGGATCTCCATTTCACGCGCCATCGTCTGCAGAATGCTCAACTCGTTGCCCGCGTTGTCTTCAGAGACTTGATAGGTGCTCGGGAACAGCAGGCCCTCAAAAGGAGTGCGAAAGCCATCCGCTTTGAGTCGCGTGAGCATATCGATACCAATAAACCGGCTCTCGAACCTCTGCCTATCGAGCTGAAGATGAAAGTCTTCACGTCTGAACTCTGGGTTCTCGGCAACGAGGCGATCGACGATCTGGTCGACGGTCAGGCCTTCGGGCACTGTTACCGAGAAGTCCTCAGGTGGAATCGAGCCGGCGTTCAAAGTGTCGACAACTGTCTGAAAGGCCATGTCCGTGTTGAGCAGATACTTACCGGCCTGCCACGCAACCTCTTGCTCCTCGTCGCAGTTGAGTAGCCGCTTGGCAGTACTTGGGCACCGCAACCAGTAGCGAAAGATTGTCGAGTTAGAAATGACGTCGGCGGATGTGAGATTCTGAGCTGTGGTGTTCGTTCCCTCTCCGTCGCTGATAAGAAACTCGACCTGGGGACCAACGGCCACCGTCGGTTCGATCTGGTCCGCCACCCAAGTGTCGACCTTTCCGGCTCCGTAGACACCAACCACCAAAAGCACGACAGCAACGATCAGAAATCGGCGCAGCGGACCGGAACGTCTAGGCCAACGCACGTAATCGCGTGGATCGACATACTCGACGAGAGGCGGAACAACGGCCTGCGAAGCCGGGAGCAGGTCTGAAGGCCGCTCCTCGATCGTGGCTACCGCATTGCTGGCCGCACCGTAGCCGGTCGGAATATGCGATTCAGATGCAGCAATCGATGGCTCTGAGGTCTGGGGCGACTCACTCGATTCGAGTGGACGGTTTCGAGGTTCGGGCAGATCCGGAGTCTCCTCGGGTCCGTCGAGGAGATGTCGGGTTACCAGCTCACCACGCTCAAGCCTTTCGCTGCTCTCGGGGGTTTCTGGCATTTCAGTCCTCTTTGGGGCGTGCTGGATCAGGTTGCATACTGCGCCGGTCGAGCCAAGCCTGAAGCATCACCGCGGCAGCTACCTTGTCGACGACCTTTCGTCGTTCGGCGGCACCGAGGTTCTGTTCCATTAGCGACCGGTCTGCAGTAACTGTGGTCAGACGTTCATCGTAGGTCTCTACAGGCACCGAGAGCGCGGCACCCAACACATCTATTTCGTCGAGGACGCCCTTTGCAGCTGGGCCGATAGTGCCGTCGAGCGATAGTGGCAGCCCAACGACGACGATCTCGGCCTCCCATTCCAACACCAAAGCAGCGATCTCGCGGTGTTCTCGAGGCCGATCGCCGCAGCGATGTACCGTATCGATCGGGGTCGCGACCCGACCTCCTGAGTCAGAGATTGCGACCCCAATACGCTTTGATCCCATATCGAGCGCTAACGCTCTCACGAGCTATTGAGGGATAACCCAGCCGCCAGCCGGGCCTGTTCGAGGGCCTCGTCGAGGCCAGCCGGGTTTTTGCCGCCCGCGGTAGCCAAATCTGCTCCAGGACGGCCGCCGCCGCCGATGGTCTTCTTTGATTCCTCGATTAGCTGGCCAGCATCAAACGGCGAGTCCGCTGCTGCCGCAGCGGCCAAGAACACACCCTTGTCTGGAGTCGAGCCGAGCACCACGGCCCGTACCCCTTCACGGTCGCGAATCGCAATGGCGAGGTCGCGGAGCCCACCCTGGTCAAGACCGTCGACTCGCGCTACCAGAACGCCGTCGACCGCCTGGGCGGCGAGTTCTCCTGCCCGCCCAACAGCGACCTCGCGTCGAAGTTCGACCAGCTCTTTGCGCAAACCCTTTGCCTCTGCCAGGCGACGCTGCACGCCATCGACCACATCGTCGGCGGCTACACCAACCGAATCTGCAATCTCAGCCAGCATCTGCTCGCGTTGGCGAAGTCGGGTGATCGGGCCGTCGCCAGAGATTGCCTCCAGGCGACGAATGTTCGAACCGATCGAACTCTCGGACACGATCTTCATCGGCCCAATATCGCCCAAGGCCTTCACATGTGTGCCGCCGCAGAGTTCTATCGAGTTGCGGCCCGCCTCGAGCACTCTTACGACATCGCCATACTTGTCGCCAAAGAAAGCGATAGCGCCTAACTCCTCGGCGTTGTCCTTCGAGGTTTCGAAGTGGCGCACGCTTGCGTTGTCGAGAATCTCCGCGTTCGCAAGATCTTCGATCGCTGCAACCTGGCTTGGCGTGACCGCCTCGTAGTGCGAGAAGTCAAATCGCAGGCGATCGGGGCCCACATAGGAGCCCTGTTGCTTAACGTGATCGCCGAGAACCTTTCGCAATGCCCAGTGCAGCAGATGAGTGCCCGTATGGTTTCGCCTTATCGCCATTCTTCGATCGGTGTCTATTAGCGCTGTGACCGTTTCACCAACTTCGATCTGACCCTCGGCCGACCCGATGAGATGCCGCTGGATTCCCGGCACCGCGTACACCGTGTTCGCCACCCTGATAATACTGGTGGCCGTTCGAATCGTTCCTGTATCACCGACCTGTCCGCCACTTTCGGCGTAGAACGGACTGGTATCGAGTACGACCGAATCAGCGTCGATGAATAGCACCGTCGCTTCGGACTCAAATACCTCTCGGCCAACGAAACGCGTGGGTCCAGACGTGTCCGACACAACACGATACGGCGCTGGATCGATGTCGCCCCCGGACGCATTACGAGCCGTCTTGGCGCGTTCGCGCTGCTGTGCCATTTCGGATTCGAATCCGTCGGAGTCAACGCCGATCTTGCGTTCAGCAGCAATCTCCTCGGTGACCTCAAACGGAAATCCATAGGTGTCGTGTAGTTGGAAGGCGACGTCGCCAGCTAGAACGTCGCCTTCGCCCAGTTTGCTAAGCCGGTCATCGAGAATACTCGAACCAGTAGCCAGGGTTTTGCGAAACTGTTGTTCCTCGCGCTCGATCACGTCGCGTACGTAGTCGTGATTCTTCACGATCTCGGGGTAATCGGCACCCATTATCTCGACCACCGAGTCGACCATTCGGGCCATGACGCTGGTGTCGACACCAAGGATGTATGCATGACGTACCGCTCGACGAATTATGCGTCGAAGCACATAACCGCGGCCCTCATTGGAAGGAAAGACGCCATCACTGATCATGAAGGTCGTCGAGCGGGCATGATCGGCAAAGACCTTCAGTGACACGTCGGACTGTTCGCTAGCGCCATCGGCGACACCGGTGATGTCGGTTGCCGTTGCTAACAACCGCACGAACTCATCGGTCTCCCACACCGATGAGACCCCCTGCAAAATGCTCAGAATTCGTTCGAGCCCTGCACCGGTATCGATACTCGGTTTCGGCAGAGGAACCTGGGTGCCATCGCTTTGCTGATCGAACTGCATGAACACGAGGTTCCAGATTTCAATGAAGCGGTGCTCGCCACCATAGGCCGGACCGCCATCTTCTCCATGAGCTGGACCGAGGTCATAAAAGATCTCCGACGATGGCCCGTTCGGCCCCGTATCGGCCATCCGCCACCAATTGTCGTCATCGAGTCGCTGTACACGATCGGGGTCGAGACCGACGGTGTCGGTCCAGATGTCGGACGCCTCATTGTCGCTGAGGTGAACAGTGACCCACAACTTGTCTGCATCGAGCCCGAGCGTCTCAGTGATGAACTCCCAAGCCCACGGGATCGCGCTCTCTTTGAAGTAGTCGCCAAAGGAGAAGTTGCCCATCATCTCAAAGAATGTGAGATGGCGAGAAGTGCGTCCGACCTCTTCCAGATCATTGTGCTTCCCGCCAGCACGAACCGCTTTTTGAACTGTGACAGCCCGAGCGTAAGGCGCCGTTTCCTCACCGACGAAGAAGCTCTTAAACGGCACCATCCCGGAATTGGTAAACAACAACGTAGGGTCGTTGGGAATCACGCTCGCCGACTCGACCTCGACATGCTCACGCGCGGTAAAGAAATTGACAAATGCGGTGCGTAGTTCGTTAGCGCGCATTGTTTGCTTCCGTTCCCCGGCCACGGAGGCCGCCGGGCTCAGGCTCCGGGCTGGCGCCCTCCGCCCTACATCGCTCGCGCCGCCCAAGCTCGCTTGCTTCCCTTCCCCGGCCTACCGCGCTCGGGCCGCCCAAAGGTGCTTCCTGTGCGCTGCGGCGGCCTCCGTGGCCCGAACGGCCTGCACGGAGTGCAGTAATCAGGCCCCGCCCAGATTGCGGATTCGACCAAGCCAGCTCCCGGCGCGGCCACGTACAACACGACAATCTGCACCCTAACGGGCACGTCAAAGCACGGAGACCCGAAACAACGCTCAGCGCCGCCAGGTACAAGCCAACAACTACAAGACTCACGACCACCCAAGCACTTCCTGTGCGCTGGCGCTGCCCGCTGTTGGGGGTCGATTGGCTTTGGTCTTTGTTCATCGGTTCCTGCGCTTTACCGGGAAAATCGTGACTTGGTGAGAGGCGAGCTGCTCTACCCATTAGAGGAAACGGGAATTCTAGCGGTGGCGGTTGATCGAGCGTCTTCTTCGGCGCTGAGGTGGGTGCTGTCGCGAACGCAGATCGATGTCGTCGCTAGCCTTGCGGCCGTGGCTGAATATCGCTCGAGCGTCGGTCGAAAGCTCTCGAACTCGATCGACGGCCTCGCGCGAACGGCTCTTGGCCTCCTCGAGTACGTGCTCGGGCGTATAGCGTTCGACCGCTCTTTTCACCTTGCGTTGCACAACTACCGACGAGCCAAAACCCAGGCCATAGCCAATACCGGTCCACACCACTCGCTTGAACATATTGGGCAGTCTAGCGCTACCTCTGTTCTGGCTCGCTCTCGGCGGCAGAGCCAAGTTCGGCCAACCGGTCACGCACCTCAGCCTCAAAGCCATGACCGGTCGGCGTGTAGAACTTCGATCCGACCAATTCGCTCGGCAGATGCTGCTGATCGACCCACCCTCGTTCATCGTCGTGGGGATAGCGGTAGCCAGAGCCATGCCCCAAAGACTGCGCGCCGCTGTAGTGAGCGTCGCGCAGATGCGTCGGTACGCTACCTTCGCCGGCACCGTTCGCTGCCGTTCGAGCCTGTCCTAGGCCACGCGTGACACTGTTAGACTTTGGTGCCGAGGCGAGGTGAACAACCGCCTGGGAGAGATTTAGTTGGGCTTCGGGAAGCCCAACAAACTCCACAGCCCTCGCCGCAGCATCGGCTATCAGCAGCGACATCGGGTCGGCCATACCGACATCCTCGCTAGCCAAGATGACCAGGCGACGAGCGATGAACCGGGCGTCCTCTCCGGCTTCGAGCATCCGCGCTAGCCAGTACAGGCCAGCGTCGACATCGGAACCTCGGATACTCTTGATGAAGGCGGAAATAACGTCGTAATGCTCGTCGCGGCCGTAACGGTGAGCCTTGGCACCCAAGGCCGCCTCGGCGTCTTCAAGGGTCACCTCTGGCGGGCTCGACCGGTCGCTCGCCAACACAACGGCAACCTCGAGGCTCGTCAGCGCGTGGCGACCGTCGCCACCCGCCCGATCGACCAAGTGCAGCAAAGCCTCGTCAGAACCGCTGGCGCCCTCTGCTACTAGGCCGCGACGCAAGAGCATTAGTACCGCATCGCAGTCGAGCGCATTCAAGCGAAACAGCGTTGAGCGCGACAGCAAGGGCGGGTTCACCTCAAAATAGGGATTCTCGGTGGTCGCCCCAATCAAGACAATGAGTCCAGACTCCACCGAGGGCAACAAAGTGTCTTGCTGGCTCTTGCTAAACCGGTGTACCTCGTCAAGAAACAAGATAGTCCCCCGACCGCGTTCACCCAATCGTTGCTCCGCCTTGGCGATTATCTCGCGCACGTCCTTAACAGATGCGCTAACCGCCGACAGCTTTTCAAACGCCTTTTCAGTAGAGAAGGCAATCAGCTCTGAGATTGTTGTCTTGCCGGTACCCGGCGGTCCCCAAAAGATCACCGATGACAAGCGATCGGCCTCGATCAGCGCTCGCAATGGCTTGCCAACCCCCAACAGGTGCGGTTGGCCCACCACCTCATCGAGATGCCTTGGGCGCAACCGTGCGGCAAGCGGGGCGCTGCTCTCCAAGCGCTCTGTCGCCGCGGCGGTAAACAAATCATCGGCCATGAGCGACGAACCGTACCAGTTGAACAGAGCGTCGTCGGCGTGATGTCCTTGAGATTTACTAGCTTCTTCCGATGGGGCACCCATGCCTCGGATACTCGTGATCATTTTTTGGATCTGGCTTGCGGGCTCGCTCTCGATCTACGCGTACCGCGCCTACTTTCGAGTCACGGGCAAGTCGCAACGGCAACTCTCCCCCGAAAATTCAGAATCCGAGGCCGGGCAGACTGAGCTGCCCCTCGATTCACCCGATCGTTGGTTAACTTCCCAGGCTGACGACAATGAGCAGATTGATCAAACCGAACCGGTCACTGATTCTTCGGCTTCTGACCCAGTCGAATCAAACTCGTCAGCCGAGTTACCGGTCGCTAAGATTGCTGCGCGTTTGGAACCGCTGCCCGATGAAGACGAAATTGAACCTTCCGTGCTGGCAGCGATGTCGCCCACTGAGCGCGCTCAGGTGACCGCAGCGGCGGCTAGTGCGCCGGGGGGAGGCGGACTCTTTGATCTAGCGGTGATAGACCATGCCCCGTCAATTCAATACGACCACGCACTTTTGGCCGATCTCCTGCTTGGCGTTTCGCTACCAAACGATCTCGTTCCTTCTGTCGAGACCGATCCTTCGCCGACCCAGGCTGCGTTTTGCACTTCCAGCGCCACCGAGGGACAGATAGCAGCCGACTTGGCCGTTGAGCTGAGGCGGCTCGGTTTCGTGGTGACACCGCAACCCCCGGCGGGTGCACTCGCAATCCGCGACAGCTCCGCGATCGAAGTCCTCATCACCACCGCCGAACAAGACGAAGACGACGACAGCGCTCCAAAGGTAACCGTCGAAATCCGTTCGCTCTGAGGACCCTCGCCGGTAGGTGAGCGGAGATTTCGCGGCTACGTGAGCGTCGCTAGCCAGTTCGTAACCGCTGCTACTACCTGCGCTTGCTTTGCCCGCATCGTGTGGTCGGCGCCATCGATCCACACCTGGGTAACCGCTCCGGGGATCTTCGCCTGATGGTGCTCAAACTCGGCCGGACTTCCGAAGGCATCGTTTGTGCCTGAAACGAAAAGCACGGGCAGCTCAAGCCGGTCGAAATGATCGACGCGCAGTTTTTCCGGTTTGCCCGGCGGGTGCAACGGGTAGCTGAGCAAAATCAGACCTCGGGCAGGCAGGCCTTCAGCTACTGCAAGCGAACACATGCGTCCCCCGAAAGAACGGCCGCCCAAAACCAGCCCGGCGGGCTGCGTCTTAGCGCGCTCAACCAGATCGTTGGCGGCCTTACTAATGAGTGACATCACCTTGTCGTGATTTCGTACCTTGATGTCGATTCTACTGGTCGGCAGGTCGACGGCATCGTCGAGTGCTAGCAAAGCCGGATGCGATCGATTTGCGCCCGCCCCTGGGGCGAGCAGCAAAGCAGTAGGCAGCATGATCGAAAAGTCTATGGCGAGTGGGCTAGGAGAGCAGGATTCGACGCGCCTCAGTCAGCTCCGATATCCGGTCGGCCGCTTCATGATGGCCTCCACCGTGATCTGGATGGGCATCTCGTAACAAATCTCGAAATCTAATCTGGATCACTTTCTTTCCCGGAGCCTGCTGACCATCGTCTAGACCTAGTACTTCAAGTGCCCAAACGACCGGATCACCAGTACCCATCGCCAGTGCGCCGACCGCCGCAGCGGAACCTCCTAGAAGGTGAAAGATAAGCGAGGGCCCTACAGGGCCGCTCCATCGCAGTCCGTGGCGGATGGTCTCCATTAAGTCGGTCCGCTCCCGTTCGCTGGTTTCGCCCGCCGCGTAGATCGCGCCCAACACGAACTGAGCTGGGGCCCCTTTTTCGTGATCGAACTCAAAGGCCATCTCACCCTCTCGCCTAACCAGGCGATGTTTGCTCGACAACAGACCGACTTGATCGGTTTGGAGCCGATGCCGAAGCCGCGGCTGGGCAATCCGCGTCCCCGTCTCGAGTTCGCGGGTGAGTGAAAAAAGATCTGCGTAGAACTCGGAGTCGATCTCGTTCTTGAATCTCGCGACCACACCAGCCAACAGAACACCGCCATGACCAGGTGCTGGGCTAGTGGGCAATAGGCATTGACCGAGGGCGAGTCGGCGGGTCGGCGCGATCGGCCGCGAATGGAATATCTCTAGTTCGGCGAGCGGCACAACCCGTCGACGGTACTCGCCTTGCCCCGCTACCAGTCATCGGAACAGCCAGCCAGCGCTCAGATGAGTTTGTGGAGTTGATTCCGTAACGTCGCAGCGGTCTCTGCGATGAGCACATCGTCTCCGTCTACTTCAATCTCATCTTGGATCGTCGCTACAAGGTCGGTTATCCCACGCCAAGTGGCTTTGTCGAAGCCGAATGGTCGTTTGCATTGGCGCATGCGGCCCCCGTGTTCGGTGAGTTCAAGAACTCCCCGGTAGTCGCGTGCATCTTTCGCTATGCGGGACGCCGCATCGAATACCGAACTCATTAAAAGATTCGCATCTAAGCCCTCCAGCAACTCCAAATCGCTCTCGTCCTCTCCGGAACTATCGATCTCGTCAAGAACCTCGTCGAACACTGCTTCGGTTGCCTCTTCATCGCTGACGAGAACAACCAGATCACCCTCCTGGTTAAACTCGTGCGGAATCCCGGCTAGCCCAAGTTTTGCAGAGAGATCGCTTTGTTGCTCCGCCTCCCAGCCAGCCATCTCGTAGACCTCTTTGGGTGCATCCTCGTCGAGACTGGGAAGCGTGGTGCGCTCAACCGCTTCGATTACAGCATCGACCCGAGCCTCATCGGCGTCTCGGATTATTAGCTCAGCACCCTGCCAGGCATGTTCCACACCGTCGCCGGTGAGGATCTGATCGAGCATGCGGCGCGACTCGAACGCCCATTCATGAAGCTCATAAATCATCTGCTCTTCGTCTTCTGAACCCACAGCCGCCGCCGCGATGGGGGCATAGTCGACCAGCCCAACACCACATTCGGGGCAGGTCTCGGTACCTGCGACGTACTCGCTTGCGCACTGAAAGCACCAGCGACTGGCTTCGCTGGTCGGAACGACTTTGTCGGACTGCGGCGCTAATCCCTCTTCAGGATGGCGGTGATCATCGTTGGCACTATTCATCTGATGTCCTTGCTCATCCCTTAGTCTGCGGTATGGCGTCTCAGGTTCCACACTCGGGAGCCGAAGGAACCTATATAGCCCTCATCCAGCAATGAAAGGTACTGTCCGCCCATGACCGAGAGTACAAACCAAATCCCCGATCGAAATCTTGCACTCGAACTCGTTCGAGTTACCGAATCGGCAGCGCTAGCAGCATCGCGTTGGATGGGCCGCGGCGACAAAGAAGGCGCCGACGGAGCAGCCGTCGACGCCATGCGACTGATGCTGAAGTCTGTGTCGATGGAAGGCCTAGTAGTTATCGGCGAAGGCGAAAAGGACGAAGCGCCGATGCTCTGGAACGGTGAGATCGTCGGCAACGAGGAACCACCTTTAACCGACGTTGCCGTCGACCCCATCGACGGCACCACCCTGACAGCACTCGGAAGAGGTGGAGCCATCGCTGTGATTGCGGTTTCACCCCGCGGAACCATGTACGACCCTGGCCCGTGCGTGTACATGGAAAAGATCGCTGTCGGTCCCGACTGTGCTGGGGTGATCGACATTACAAAGTCGCCTACCGAAAACCTTGAAGCGGTAGCAGAAGCGAAACACGAAAACGTACGCGACCTCACTGTGGCTATTCTCGACCGCGACCGGCACGAAGATCTTGTCGCGGAGGTTCGTGAGGCTGGCGCGCGGATTGCATTGATTCCTGATGGCGACGTTGCTGGCGCTTTGGCCACCGCATGGCCAGGATCTGGCGTCGACATCTTGCTGGGTATCGGCGGAACCCCCGAGGGCGTCATAACCGCCGCCGCGCTAAAGGCCATGGGTGGCGAAATGCAGGGACGGTTATGGCCGCGCAATGAGTCCGAGCGCACAGCGGCGGTCGAAGGAGGCTGGGACCTTTCGGAGGTCCTTACCACCGACCGCCTCGTCAGTAGCGACGACTGTTTCTTTGCCGCTACCGGAATCACCGACGGCGAATTGTTAAAGGGAGTGCACTACGACTCGCGTGGTGCCCACACACAATCACTGGTAATGCGCTCTCGTTCGGGCACGGTCCGACAAATCAACGCTCAGCACCATATCGACAAAATAAACAGCTACGCCGACATCAAGTATTAGTAGCCAATGGGTTGCCGCCGACACCAGACCGCTGCGAAGGCTGACTGACAAGGCACTTTTCACCGACGTTGAGCGACGTGCTCCTTCTTTTCGAGCTAGAAAGACCTATGGATATTTCTAGGTATCGTGTTTCAGAAGGCGCTGAGGTCGACCTTAGCGACTGGGAGACCAACGAGAACGGCGGCTACGACAAAGACGAGGCCAAGGCCGAGACCGAAGTGCTCAACCTCGAGCTCGAAGCACTTCAGGAACTCTTGTATGCCGAGGGTAAGCACAAAGTTCTGCTCGTGCTTCAAGCAACCGATACCGGCGGCAAGGACGGCACAATTCGGCGAGTGCTCGATCGTCTCAACCCGGCCGGAGTTCAAGTCGCCTCATTCAAGAAACCGACCTCGGTCGAGCTCGCTCACGACTACTTGTGGCGAGTCCATCAACACGCTCCGAAGAACGGGCACATGGTGGTTTTCAACAGGTCGCACTATGAGGACGTACTAATAGTGCGGGTGCACGGCTTCGCTCCCGAGAAGGTCTGGCAGAAGCGTTACCGCCACATCCGCGAATGGGAACGAATGCTGGCCGACGAGGGCACCACGATCATCAAAATCTTCCTGCACATCTCGCGAGCTGAACAAAAGGAGCGTCTGCAGTCACGTCTCGATACCCCTGAGAAGAACTGGAAGTTCGAAAAGGGCGATCTGACCGAGCGCGAACGATGGTCGGATTACCAAGAGGCGTTTCGAGTCATGCTCGAGGAAACCTCGACCGACCACGCACCGTGGTACGTCATCCCAGCCGACCGCAAATGGTTTCGCGACCGGCTCATTAGCGAAATCCTAGTCGACACCCTCAACGACCTAGGAATGTCGTTTCCAGACCCAGAAGAGGGCATCCTCGACCTAGAAATCCCCGACTAATAGCTTGCTGAGCTTACTCCTGCTACCGACAGCCGGACCTGAGCCCGTTGTAGAGCGGCTTTGGCTTCAGAATCATCTTCGCTGCCCGCTATCGCGGCTTCGGCGCGGGTCTTGGCCTCGGTGGCTCGTTCTATGTCGATCTCGTCCTTGGTCTCGGAGACATCGGAAAGAATCGTTACCTTGTCGTGGGCCATCTGAAGAAAGCCTGAATGCACGGCGAACTCATCGGCGCCATCGGCCTTGATGATCTTTGCCGACCAAATTTGCAACACACCAATGAAAGGCACGTGCCCCGGCTGAAAGGCGATATCGCCGCCGCCGACAGTGCGGGCGACCACCATCTCGGCGTCGCCGGAGTAGATGATCGCCTCTGGAGATACGACTTCGACTTGCAGCATTGAACAATTCCCTAATCGAACCGGGTCAGCTTAAGCGTCGGCCAATAGTTCGGCCGCCTTACGCTCTACCTCTTCGGCACCACCAACCATATAGAACGCCTGTTCAGGCAGGTCATCGAGATCGCCCTTGAGGATCGCTTCGAATGAATCGATGGTGTCTTCGAGCGAGGTAAACACACCAGGCTGACCAGTGAATACCTCGGCCACGAACATCGGCTGCGACAAGAACTTCTGCACCTTGCGGGCCCGGTCGACGGTCAGTCGATCCTCCTCGGACAGTTCGTCGAGTCCGAGAATCGCGATGATGTCTTGTAGTTCCTTGTAACGCTGAAGTACTTCCTGCACATTTCGAGCGGTGGCGTAGTGACGGTCGCCGACGACTTCGGGTTGCAGGATGGTAGAGGTGGAGGCCAGTGGGTCGACAGCGGGGTAAATGCCGAGTGCAGCAATATCGCGGCTGAGCTCTGTCGTTCCGTCGAAGTGGGTAAACGATGTGAAAGGTGCCGGATCGGTGTAGTCGTCGGCAGGAACGTACACGGCCTGGAGCGAGGTAATCGACTTACCTCGTGTGGAAGTAATGCGCTCTTGCAGCTCGCCCATCTCATCGGCCAGGGTGGGCTGATAACCCACTGCTGATGGCATGCGCCCGAGCAACGTCGAAACCTCAGAGCCTGCCTGCACGAACCGGAAGATGTTGTCGATGAACAACAAGACGTCTTGGCCCTGAACATCGCGGAAGTACTCGGCCATTGTGACTCCGGCCAATCCAACCCGCAATCGCACGCCTGGCGGCTCGTCCATCTGTCCGAATACAAGCGCAGCTTTGGAGAGCACCGTCGCAGCGTCTTCGCCAGCGCCCATCTTGGCTTCGCCCATCTCAATAAAGAGGTCGGTTCCTTCGCGAGTGCGTTCACCCACGCCAGCGAACACCGAAACACCACCGTGGTTAGAGGCCACACGGGTAATCATTTCCTGGATGAGTACGGTCTTGCCGACGCCAGCACCACCGAATAGCCCGATCTTGCCGCCCTCTTTGTAAGGGGTTAGCAGGTCGATAACCTTGATACCGGTTTCGAACATTTGGGTCGAAGGTTCTAGAGAATCGAAGGCCGGAGCCGGGCGGTGGATCTCCCACTTCGTCTCGACTTTGGTATCGGGAGCATCAAGGCATTCGCCCATCACGGTCCAGACATGGCCGAGCGTCTCGTCGCCCACCGGCATCTCCATTCCGTGTCCGGTATTTCGCACGGCAGTTCCACGAGTCAGGCCTTCGGTGGGCTTGAGAGCAATTGCTCGCACACGACCGTCGCCGATCTGTTGAGCGACCTCGGCCGGGATAACTAGTCGCTCGCCATCGATTGTTACATCGAACTCAAGCTGGGTGTTGATCTCGGGCAGAGCCCCTGGCGGGAACTCGACGTCGACAACAGGTCCGGCGATGCCGACTATTCGACCCTCTTTTAGTTCCGGTTCTGTAATGGTCATAGCTAGCGTTCTCCTGGGGATTCTTCAGTACTTGTTTCGGCTGGTCGTGCGACTGACTAGTGGATCGACGCCGTCGGGTTATTGGCGAGGATTAGTTCGATGGCGGCTTCCTCGTCGTCGCCACCGAGAGCTTCGGCGCCGCTGACGATCTCGGAAATTTCGGTGGTAATGGCTTCTTGGCGAACCTGGTTCATCTCGCGGGTGAGCTTGGTCTTGAGCTCTTCGGCGTTGTCGGTGGCAGCCTTCATGGCGCGCTGCCGGTTGGCGTGTTCGGATGCCGCGGCTTCGAGCATCGCTCCGAAAAGGCGAGCCTCGACATACCGGGGAAGCAGCGAAGCCAACACTCCCCCAGCCGACGGTTCAAACTCGAAGGATGCGAGCGCTGATGATTCTCCGCTACCCGACTCCGCGATCGTGTCGGTGCTCTCTAGCGGCAGAAAGCGGCGGACCGTTACTTGTTGGGTACCCATCGAGATGAACTCGGTGTAGATGAGTTCGACACGATCGATCTCGCCCTCGACGAACATCGCCATCACCTCGCCAGCGACCTCGCGTGCGTTTTCATAAGTGGGCGAATCGCTCATTCCTTCGAAGGACTTAGCAATGTCGTAGCCGCGAAAATTAAAGTAATCGTTGGTCTTTTTGCCAAGCAAAATGAGTGCGTACTCGGCGCCATCGGTGCGTGCTGCGTTGAGTTGGGTCTCGGCGGCCCGAATAACTCCAGCGTTGTAGGGGCCCGCAAGACCGCGGTCGCCTGCGATAGCGATAATTCCGACCCGTTTAACATGATCGGGCTCGCGCAACAGTGGATGATCGGACGCTGCCCCACCCGCCGCCAGATTCTCGATTACCGAGGTGATCTGAACCGCGTAAGGTTTGGCTTCTTTGGCTCGCTGCATTGCCTTAACTACGCGTGTCGCGGCGATTAGCTCCATGGCGCGGGTGATCTTCTTTGTTGAATTGACGCTCGCAATGCGACGCCGAAGAACCCGTTCCTTTGCACCGGCCATAAGGCTATGCCTTGCCCTCGCGAGAAATGTCTTTCTCGGGGTCCTCGCGAGAAATATCTTCCTCGGGAAGCGTCATGTCGCTGTCGACGACTGTACTGGTTGAATCTCCGGGGTCGGTCACATCGGGCGCAGAGACGCTGCCATCGCTCGCCACGAAGCCATCGGCGTAACTCTTGATAGCCGCGTCGAAGGCATCTTCGTCAGCAATCTTACCGGTGGAGACGATGTCGCTCAGCAACCCGGCATGTCCGCTAGTCATATGCTCAAGCAGGCCTGTTTCGAAACGACTCACATCGGCAACGGGAATCGAGTCGAGGAAACCCTGAGTTCCCGCATACAGCGACACGACCTGCATCTGAACTGGCAACGGTGAGCTAATGCCCTGCTTCAGCAGTTCAGTGAGACGGTAACCGCGGTCGAGTTGGGCTTGGGACACCGGGTCGAGATCGGAGCCGAACGCAGCGAACGCCTCGAGTTCACGAAACTGTTGCAGATCGGATTTGAGCGTTCCCACCGCGGTCTTCATGGCCTTGATCTGGGCAGCCGAGCCGACTCGAGAAACCGAAATTCCTACATCGACCGCTGGCCGCACACCCGACTTGAACAGATCGTCTTGCAAGAAGATCTGACCATCGGTTATCGAGATCACATTGGTTGGGATATAGGCCGACACGTCACCAGCCTTGGTTTCGATAATCGGAAGAGCGGTTAGTGAGCCTGCTCCGAGTTCGTCGGACAACTTGGCGGCACGTTCGAGCAGGCGGCTGTGCAGGTAAAACACATCGCCGGGATAAGCCTCGCGCCCTGGCGGACGGCGCAGCAGCAGCGACATCTGGCGGTACGCCTCGGCTTGCTTGGAGAGATCGTCGTAGACGATAAGCGCGTGCTCGCCCGTTTCCATCCAGTGCTGACCCATAGCGCAACCGGCGTACGGCGCGATGTACTTGAACGGGGCAGGCTCGGACGCCGGCGCCAGCACCACCACGGTGTACTCAAGGGCTCCGAATTCATCTAACAGAGCAACCGTCTGAGCGACCGTTGAAGCCTTTTGTCCAATCGCGACATAGATGCACTTAACCCCGAGCCCCTTCTGGTTCAGGATCGTGTCGATGCCAATGGTGGTCTTGCCGGTCTTGCGGTCGCCGATGATTAGTTCTCGCTGCCCACGCCCAACCGGTATTAGCGAATCGATCGCCTTGATTCCGGTCTGCATTGGCTCGGCAACTGGCTGACGACCCATGATTCCGGGAGCTTGCACTTCCATACGCCGTGTCTGAGTGTTACTAAGAGGGCCTTTGCCATCGAGCGGAACGCCGAGCGGGCTAACCACCCGACCGAGAACGCCATCGCCTACCGGTACCGACAAGATCTCGCCGGTGGCGCGTACAATTTGGCCTTCTTCTAGGCCTTCGGTGCCGCCAAGTATCACCGCGCCAATCGAGGTTTCGTCAAGGTTGAGAGCGAGGCCGGTGGCACCGTTCGCGAACTCGAGCATCTCGTTCACCGCGGCATCGGGAAGGCCCGAGATGCGTGCGATTCCGTCGCCTACCTCGGTGATGCGCCCAACCTGGGCCTGCTCGAGCGAGGTCGTAAAACCCTCGAGGTTGGCCTTGAGGGCGGCGGTAATGTCGTTCGTGTTGATCGTGAGATCCGACATGAATTTCTCTCTGTTTTCTGTGCCTGACGGCAGAATTGGAATGTAAAAGGATTAGCTAATTAGTGGAATGCGTCGCGCATCTTGACGAGGCGATTTCGGACGCTTCCGTCGATAACGGTGTCGCCGATCTGGGTTACGAGACCACCGACGACGCTCTCGTCGACGATGACACTGATTTCGACGTCCTTGCCCGTCGAGCGCTTAAGCGCGGCCGCAAGCCGCTCGGTTTGATCGGCGGTCAGTGGAATAGCCGACCGAACTTCGGCGAACTGGCGCCCGCGACCGGCAGAGCCGCGCTGCGACACCGCCGATGCAATGGCTGGAAGGTCCTTCGCTCGACCAGCGGCGATGATCATTGATATCGCCGCCTTGGTGGCCTGGGTGGCACGGCCTCCCAACAGATCTTCAACCACCTGTTGACGACGTTCTACCGGCGTGGATGGGTCGGTAATAGCAGAGCTCAGAGCGTCGTTGGTTGCGAGGGTTTGCGCAAACGATGCAAGCTGACCCTCAACGTTCGGGTCGCCTTCAGCACTTGCGATCGCCAGAACTGCGTCGGCGTATCCGGAAACTGCGTCGCTCATGCTCCGACCTCGGTGATGTAGGAGTCGATCAGGGCACCGAGGCGAGCATCGTCGAGATTCTGTGTAACGACAGCCTCGGCGGCCGCGGCCGCGTTGGCTGCCGCTTCGGCTCGAATATCGGCCAACGCCGCACCTTTCGCGACGTCGATGTCGAGACGGGCTTTCGCCTTCGTTGCCTCGACATCGGTTTCGGCCTTGGCCATTAGGTCGGCCCTCATCGTAGTAGCGCGCGATTCGGCGTCGACGACGATCTGGCGAGCTTCGGCGTCGGCATCGCCGAGCTTGGCCAACTGTTCGGTACGCCGCGCGTCGGCCTCGGCCTTAGCATTGTCGGCCGCTGCGAGTTCGTCGCGGATTCGTTCGGTTCTCCCAGCCAGTGCAGCCTTGATGGGGCCAAGGCCCTTCCAGAGACCGATAGCGAGCACGACCAAGAACGCCAGCGACGCCCAGATGAACTCGTTGACGTCGCCGGGTAGCCAATTCCCGTTTGGGGCTTCAGATGCCAGAATCCACATAGGTGGGACCTCGCCAATTCTTTGCGTTGTTGATTAGTGAACGAGACAGAGAACGACTCACGAGCCGAGCACGCTGTCGATGATCGACTGCTGGGCAGAGCGATCGAGGTTTGTGCCGATGACCCGGCTAGCGGCTCCGACGGCTAGGTCGCCGACATCGCCGCGCATGCTGGCTAGAGCGGTGGCTCTAGCCTCGGCGAGCTCGGCGTCGGCGTTCGAACGAAGACC
Organism: uncultured bacterium; assembly: GCA_965524675.1. Taxonomy (GTDB): domain Bacteria; phylum Actinomycetota; class Acidimicrobiia; order Acidimicrobiales; family SHLQ01; genus CALLQB01. Next base: position 3,219 of record CBERPN010000001.1, on the reverse strand, counting down.
TGTGATCTCTTCGTCGGCGGCAGCCTGCAGTCGAGAACGGTGCGCCTCGGCGTCTTCGCGCGCTGTCGCCAATATTGCGTTGGCTTCATCGCGAGCAGCACCGATAGTCGCATCGTATTCGCTGGTGGCCTCACCAAGATCTGAGTCGACCATGTCGGCAGAGTCGCGCGCAGCACGAACCTTGTCGTCGCGTTCGGCCCGTACTGCCATTATTGGCGGCAGCAGCACATACTTCATCAGCGCCCAGAGCGCGAAGAAGAAAAGGGCGGCGTAGAAGATCTCGTTCTTGGCAGGAATTACCGGGTTGGTAACACCATCATCTTCATGACCGGCCTCGGTGCCTTCTTCAGCTTCGTGCTCTTCGCCGTCTTCTTCAGTGAAGACGTACGCCGTATTACCGGCGAGGGTGACGTGAATCGTCACAGTGTCTCCTAGGGATCAGACGAACTTGAGCAGAATGAAGACCACGAAGCCGATTAGGGCAAGGGCCTCGGTAAAGGCAATACCAAGGAACATCGTGGTCTGGACCGTGCCAGCCGATTCGGGTTGGCGAGCCATGGCCTGGACGGCCTGACCAACCAAGTAGCCAATGCCGATGCCAGGACCAATCGCGGCGAGGCCATAAGCGAAGCCGGCGCTACTAGCGCCTTCCGCTGCCTTGACTTCGTCGGCGGTTAGGCCAGTTTGGGCAAGAACCTGAGCTGCAGTGCTCGAGATGCTCATTTTGAGTTGCTCTCCTGTATTGGGTTTCCGACGAAAAACGCCGAGATCTGATTTGTTGGTAGGAACTTGGCTGGGTCAGCGTTGCTGGCCCAAGGGTGAACTAGTGCTCGGGGTGAAGGGCGAGGCCAATATAGACCGAAGCCAGGATGGTGAACACAAACGCTTGAATTAGCGATACACCGACCTCGAAGGCCGTGAAGGCGACAAGGCCGGGAAACGTGAGCGCTTCGACGATGATGGTGACCTTGGCCGCCCATAGGCCAATACAAAGCACCGAGAAGGTCACGATGAGAATATGGCCAGCCAACATGTTGGCGAACAGACGCACGGCATGGCTAAAGGGTCGGATTATGAACGTCGAGAGAATTTCGATCGGCGTAACCAGCAGATAAAGAGCCTTGGGGACCCCGGACGGAAACAGCACCGACTTGAAGTAACCCAAACCGTTGTGCTTTACCCCGACGATGATAAACGCGGCCCAAGCCACTAAGGCCAGGACCAAAGGGCCAGCCATGCGAGCGGTAGCTGGCATCTGGAAGAACGGGATTACCTCGGTGATGTTAGCAATGAAAATATAGAGGAAGAAACTGATAAGCATCGGCAAGTAGCGCATACCTTCAGCGCCCATGGTCGGAAGCACGATTTGCTTCTCCATGAAGTCGACAATTCCCTCTGCGACGTTGCGAGCACCGCTCGGCACCAGACCTTTTTGACGACCGGCCATGAAGAAAAGCAGAGCGGGCAAGGCCAGCCCGAGGAAATGGATGAAGCCGATCTTGTTGAATGCCAGCCAGCTGTTGTCAGAAAACAGCCAAGCTGGCCATTCGACGATATTTTCAATCGGTGGAAATTCAAGTCCGAGGATCATCTGTTAGAAGACCTTCCTAGCTTTCGAGAGATAGAGATACGTGGAGTGTGCACAGGAGCAGCTAAGACTTATTGGCGCGCGGTTTGAGTCCGGGATAAGCGAGCGAACCGGAAACATAGCGCAATTCCCAGAACAGTAGGCCCAAGTGGGCAACGATTAGTGTGATACCCAACGGAACTAGGCGTACCCAAGAGGCGTCTCGCACGACCATCACGGCTACGAATATGAGTGACAAACGAATGAGGAAGCCAAATAGCGCCGCTGCGCCCATAAGCGCAAAGGAAATCCGTGCGCTGTAGCCCAACAAGAACGCTGCCATCAAGAAGTTAACGATGACGATTGCCAGCGCGTAGCCAACCGAGGCTGCCCCTGCTGCACCCCAGAACGCTGCACCAATACCAACGATGACCGGAGCTATTAGAACACCGCGGCGGGCGAGATCGCGCGCGATCTCGATCGCTGGCTGGGGGCCCTGCAGGCTTTGGGTTAGAGGATCAGCGGTAGTCACTGTTTTTGCGTTCTTCTCTTATTTTTGCTTCTTCGTTCATTCTGAAGCGATATACGTAGAAGGTCTTTAGTACTACGCCCACAAATGTGATTACCACGAACGAGATCGTAAATAGCGGAACCAACCCAAGCTTGGTGTCGATCCAGAGCCCGAGCAGACCAAACATGACCGGCGACAATGCCAGATCAAAGCCACCATGGCTTCTGGCGATTCCGTCGTGCAGATCGCGTCGCTGTGTTGCGTCCATCGATAGTTCCGTGCTGGGCGATTATTGAAGGGTTTAGCGGGTTGGCGAAATGTCTCTAGACACGGCCAGCCGTAGACCTTAGCGACCGCGGCGTGTTCTAGCTGATTTTTCCGAAGAAACAGACTTTGTGAAAAATATCGCAAAGTCGGTTGCACAGTCTGGTACACAACCACTGGCGGCTGACAACCCGGGCGCACATTGAGTGGCTGGCTCAAGAGCTTGGACGGTTCAGTCGATACAACATGCATGGATCAGCCAGTCTTTGTTGTAGGTCCGACGCGCTCGGGTACCGACATGATGCGTGAGCTACTAACCCGTCATCAATCGGTCAGTATTGCCGCCGAAACCCACTACTTCGACGACATTCGAACCACCATCGATTCCCCTTCGACAACCCGTGTCGCCGCCCCCGACGCTCGCCGACTCGAGCAATACTTCCTGGCCCTCACCCACCGCTCGTTCGGCCATGGAGGTGAGGCCGAAAAAGGTTGGATGAGCGGCGCCGACCTGCGCAAAAGGGCGAGCGAGCTCGGTGGAACAGCCGATGCCTACTTCGAGGCCTACGTCGAACTCGTCGCCAAGGACGACAGTGTCACCGTTTTAGGTGAGATGACACCGCGCCACGTGTTCCGCATCGACGAAATCATCCAGCGCTACCCCGACGCTCGAATCGTCGGAATGATGCGCGATCCCCGCGCCGTCACCGCCTCGTACCGCGACTGGCAATGCATCAATGGGGTAGACCTAGAACTAGACCCTGACTATGCGGTGCTACTAGAAGACGAGATGCTGCGCGCTCGCAGGTCGTACCACCCACTGATCACGGCGACCCTTTGGCGCGGCCAGGCAGGCTCGATGCTTCAGGCCCGTGAG